>NZ_CAWNIB010000061.1:0-8027 GCF_963874405.1 Vibrio sp. V08_P9A1T1 | reverse complement strand
CTTGCTCTCGTGCTACAGCATTCTTTTCGGTAAATTCCTTGTCATAAATTGATACACGTTTTTGCAATATTGTTCATAATTTCAGGAGACTTAAATGCTAGAGCTTTTAATTGGCTTGGCGGTAACAGTAGCGGTGGGTTATTTCATTGTTAAAGGTTACAAGCCAGCCGGTGTGTTACTCACCGCAGGTATCGTTTTACTGCTATTAACTGGCGCACTTGGCTATTCAGTGCTGCCAGCCAAAGTACCCTCAACCGGTAACACGGTAACGGATGCACTCGAATTCGTGAAATACATGTTGCGTTACAGTGGTGGCGGTTTAGGCATGCAAATTATGTTGCTGTGTGGTTTTGCTTCGTACATGACACACATCGGCGCCAACAATGTGGTTGTAAAACAGTTTTCTAAACCTCTTTCGGTTATTACATCCCCTTATATCTTGCTGGTTGCTGCTTACATTGTGGCATGTTTGATGTCTTTAGCGGTGAGCTCAGCAACGGGTCTTGGCGTGCTGTTAATGGCCACTTTATTTCCGATGATGGTAGCGATGGGGATCTCTCGTCCGGCCGCAGTTGCGGTATGTGCATCTCCTGCTGCGATCATCCTTTCCCCGACATCCGGTGATGTGGTTATTGCGGCGGAAAAATCAGGCCTACCTTTACACGTTTTTGCCGTGGAAACAGTTCTTCCTGTTTCGATCTGCGCCATTATCGTCATGGCGATCGCGGCCTTCTTCTGGAACAAATATCTCGATAAGAAAGATAATACACCGATGGAAAAAATCGATGTTTCCGCCATCGAAGTGAAAGCACCCGCTTACTATGCGGCTCTTCCATTCTTACCTATTGTGGGTGTGTTCTTATTCAACGGAGAAACCATTCAAGGTTTGAGCCTTGATATTTACACCATTGTGGTCGGATCCATCTTCATCGGTGCATTGGTTGACTTCGTGACGAAGCGTTTTAAAGGTAAAGAGACGTTAGAAGATCTAGAATCGTGCTACGCAGGCATGGCCGAAGCATTCAAAGGCGTGGTGATGTTGTTGGTTGCTGCGGGCGTATTCGCACAAGGTTTGATGTCGATTGGAGCGATTGATAACCTGCTTCATCTTGCAGAAACCGCAGGCGCAGGCGGCATAGCCTTGATGCTGATTTTGACAGGCCTTACCGTAGCAGCCGCTATTGCGACGGGTTCAGGCAACGCTCCGTTCTACGCCTTTGTTGAGTTAGCGCCATCGTTGGCAGCTAAATTGGGCGTGAACCCAGCCTTTCTCATTATCCCAATGCTGCAAGCTTCAAACCTTGGCCGCACCATTTCACCAGTATCAGGCGTCGTTGTAGCAACAGCTGGTATGGGCCAAATCAGTCCATTTGAAGTGGTAAAACGCACTTCCGTTCCTGTCATCCTCGGTTTAATCACTGTCATTATTGGTACAGTAATCCTTGTACCGATGACAGCATAACGTTAACGAACAATCAGGGCGTCCAACAGGGCGCCCTTTTTTTCAAACCGCTATTTTCAAATAGGTGTTATTTACTCTCGCTATAACGCTCCAAGTATAAAATCGTTGCTGCCGTACGCGATGGGACGCGTAGCTTCTTCAGTAAACTCTTCATGTGCACTTTTACTGTCGACTCAGAAATGAACAGACGATCCGCAATTTGCTTATTCCGATACCCTTTCGCGACCTCTTTTAAAATCTGAGTTTCACGGTCGGTTAATGCCTCAAAAAGATCTTCATGCGTATGACGTTCGGCAAGGTACTGAGTAACAAACTCGCTGTACGCTTTTACACCCGTCGCGGCCTGTCTAAGCAGTTCCACCAGCTCATCTGGTTCTGTATCTTTAAGAAGGTAGCCATCAGCCCCCGCTTTCACCATAGCTTCAATATCGAGCGCACTGTCTGATACGGTTAAAATAACGATGGTAGCGGTTGATTCATCCGCACGAAGCGCTGTTAACGTATCGAGCCCTGACATGCCTTTCATATTCAAATCAAGCAGAATGAGATCCGGCTCGATGTCATGCGCCAAAGCGATGGCTTCACTGCCGTTACAAGCTTCAGCAACCACTTCAAAGTCATCTTCAAAACTCAATAGCTGGTTGATACCACGTCTCATCAAAGGATGGTCATCTACCAACATTACTCTACATCTCGTCAAAATTTGTATCCTTTGAACGTTTATATTTCAATATAACTTCACACCCAGCATTGGGTGCGGAGGTTACTGACACTGCGCCATGCAGCCGCGCCGCTCTTTCTTGCATAATGCTTAATCCATAGTGATTGAGCCTAGCACGCTGTTGATCAAAGCCAACCCCATCGTCTTTGACCGTCACCATCACCTGATCGTCTAATTCATCACAGTTGACTTGAATGGCATTAGCTTGAGCGTGTTTGATAGCATTGATAGTCGCTTCTCGGATCAATTGCAGTAAATGCACTTGTTGATGCGCATCTAAATCAATCGATGACAAATTATTATTAAGCACTATCTCCGCCGTAGTTTGCTCGCCAAGTTCCTCTAGCATGCCCTTAAGCGCTTGACCAAAATTGCCTTCTTTAATCGTTAGCCTAAAGGTGGTTAATAACTCTCTTAACTGGGTGTAAGCGCCCGACAAACCTTGATCAATATCTAAAATGATTTGCTCTTTTTTCTCTGCAGCGTGCGGGGTCTCTGCTCGGCCAATCACGCGTTTTAGTAATGATACTTGTATCTTCAGATACGAAAGCGATTGAGCCAACGAATCATGCAGTTCCCTAGCGATGGTGGCGCGTTCTTCCATCAAGATCAACTGTTCGGCTTGTTTCTGTGCTTGATTATAATAAATGGCACGCGACAATATTTGTACGAAGTTATCAATCAAGGCGCTATTTGGACAAGGCAAGCTGTATTGCAGATACAAGTAACCCAGTTGCATCCCATCTAAGCTCAGCAAAAGCGGAGAAAGGGAGAATCCATTGCTCTCACCTTCGGATAAGCGCGTACTTTTACCCGCGTCATCACCAATTTCTAACTGGGCAAATGTGACCCCTTCAATGGTGACCAAGTGTTGCAAAATCGCTTGGAAATTATCTTGGCTAATGCGCGACGCGGTTAACTCTTGCGAGCAGTCATACAACACTTGCAGTGCTTGGTTGGCATTTTGCAATTTATGGGTTTTCTCATTCACCGCTTGCTCCAAACCGAGGTACAGCTTACCAAGGTCGGTGGCCATTTTATTAAACGTGCGGGTTAAGATCCCCATTTCATTATGGCTGGTGACATTGAGCGATACATCAAATGAACGGTTTTGGATCTGCTCACTGGCGGTCACTAGCGAACGCAATGGCCCCACCACTTCCTTACGAATAAAATGCACCACAAACAATGAGATACACAACACACCACCCAACCCCATGCCGCCAAACCAAGCCAGTTGGATCAGCTTTTGTTCTGAGAAGTGCTGCAACTTAAAGACAAAACGGTCGATTTGGCTGACAAATTTCGCTACCTCATCAAGATAGCGGTCTTTGTTCTCGCTATTTAACAAGCTTTTCAGTTCGTGCCAACGAATGATCAACTGATAATAATCTTTGGTGATGTCGTTTGGCACAGGCCAACGCTGTAATGCTTTCATTGATGCTGAATAAAGCGAACGTTCAAAAAGATAAATGTGAGATGAATAATCCACCGAGTTACTTTGAATATCATGTGCCAATCGATAGCTTTGCATACGCATTGAACCAGCAACGTTCACCGCTTCCGCATCATTGAGTGAGGAAGCGAGTGTAAAAATGGCGTAGCCTGTGATGGCAACCGATAACAGTAAAATCGACACCATGGCTTTGGCAATGGTGCTGGTTACCGACTGTTTGGATCGTTTTCTCAAAACATCTCTCCGTGAACCTCTCCTTGCCTATTGTATCTGATTGGGCGCCGCTGTCGTTAAAGCCATTCAATATGTGATCACTCGCGCTTGAATTTATTGATCTAAAACAACATGCCTAGCCAATTACCTCCTTGGGGGTATTTATAGAAATAGGACAAAAACTACAATTTGTGTATGGATAAATGAAGATTTGTTAACAAATACAGGAATGCACTTTGGTTGATCTCTCGAAAAGGCGTTTTTTTTCTCGTAATCAGGTCGATGACACCATTGTCCGCTTGCCTTGGATTGCTCACCCCCTCTCCTTTTCAGATGAGTGCACTCGCTGTGGCCGCTGCCTAGACGCGTGCGAAACAAAGATCATCACCTTAGGTGATGGCGGCTTCCCAACCATAGATTTTCATATTGATGAGTGCACCTTTTGTTATCAGTGCGCGCAGAGCTGCCCAGAGCCGATTTTCGCACCGCGCTCAACACAAGCGTGGCTGGCTAAAGCAAAGCTCGAAGAAAGCTGCTTGGCTAAACGCAATGTGGAGTGTCGTAGCTGCGCTGAGTCATGTGAAGTCAGCGCTATAACATTCAATTTAGTGATCGGAAAAGTGGCGCAACCGAATGTCGATATTGATGCCTGTAACGGATGTGGCGCGTGCGTTTCCATCTGTCCAACCTCAGCCATCCGTGTGAGCAATATTAATAATAATGAGAGATAAACATGTCACTCAATGAAGTACATATTTCAAGTTTGATCGTTCACGTCGTACCTGAACATTTAGCAGCGCTCAAAGCGACAATCGAATCGTTTGAGAACGCCGAAGTGTATGGCCAAAGCAACGAAGGGAAAATGATCGTCGTTTTGGAAACGGAAAATCAAGGCTTCGTTACTGACACCATCGATGCGATTAACAACTTACCACATGTTCTCAGCACCGCTTTGGTTTATCACCAAATAGAAAGTGGGCTGGATGACACGGATACCAACACTGGAACACAACATTCCCACATTGAGGATGACGTATGAAAATGACAAGACGCGCGTTTGTGAAAGCAAACGCAGCCGCATCCGCAGCCGCTATCGCTGGTATTACTCTACCCGCCAGCGCTACAAACTTGATTGCCAGCTCAGACCAAACAAAAATCACTTGGGATAAAGCGCCTTGTCGTTTCTGCGGTACGGGCTGTTCAGTATTAATCGGCACTCAAAACGGCAAAGTGGTTGCCACACAAGGTGACCCTGAAGCGCCTGTTAACAAAGGGTTGAACTGTATTAAAGGCTACTTCCTTTCAAAAATCATGTATGGCAAAGATCGCTTAACACAACCACTGCTGCGCATGAAAGATGGCCAATACCATAAAGATGGAGAATTCACGCCAGTGTCGTGGGATCAGGCTTTCGATGTGATGGCTGAAAAGTGGAAACAAGCTCTAAAAGCGAAAGGGCCGACCAGTGTTGGCATGTTCGGTTCAGGCCAATGGACCGTGATGGAAGGTTACGCCGCCGTTAAACTAATGAAAGCGGGTTTTCGCTCTAATAACATTGATCCAAACGCTCGCCACTGCATGGCTTCAGCCGTTGTTGGATTTATGCGCACCTTTGGTATTGATGAACCGATGGGCTGCTATGATGATTTTGAACACGCTGATGCCTTTGTGCTTTGGGGTTCAAACATGGCCGAAATGCACCCGGTTCTTTGGACTCGTATTACCGATCGCCGTTTAAGTCACCCACACGTTAAAGTAAATGTCCTTTCGACTTATTATCATCGTTCGTTTGAGCTGGCCGACCACGGTTACATTTTCCACCCACAAAGTGACCTTGCCATCGCCAACTTCATCGCCAACTACATCATTCAAAACAATGCGGTGAACTGGGATTTCGTCAACAAACACACTCATTTCAAACAAGCGACAACAGATATTGGTTACGGTCTGCGTGACGAGCACCCACTGCAAGTTAAAGCGAAAAATGCCAACTCCGGTGATGTGACTGCGATTGATTTTGAAGCTTATAAAGCCTCGGTTGCACCTTATACGGTTGAAAAAGCCGCGCAAATGTCAGGTGTTGCCGAAGATAAACTGATCGCGCTTGCAAAACAGTACGCTGACCCTAACACCAAAGTGATGTCACTGTGGACTATGGGCATGAACCAACATACTCGCGGTGTTTGGATGCAAAGCTTGGTCTACAACCTGCACTTACTGACGGGCAAAATTGCCACACCTGGCAACAGTCCATTTTCATTAACAGGCCAGCCATCCGCTTGTGGCACGGCACGTGAAGTCGGAACCTTTTCTCACCGCCTACCCGCTGACATGGTGGTGGCTAACCCCAAACATCGCGCGATTGCTGAAAAGACATGGAAGCTTCCGCAAGGCACCATTCCTGAAAAACCGGGCTTTCACGCGGTACAGCAAGACCGAATGCTCAAAGATGGCAAACTCAACGCTTATTGGGTGCAGTGTAATAACAACATGCAAGCAGGCCCGAATATTAACGAAGAACGTTTACCGGGTTATCGCAACCCAGAAAACTTTATCGTCGTGTCTGACCCGTATCCAACAGTCACAGCGCAAGCGGCCGACTTAGTGCTCCCTACCGCAATGTGGGTGGAAAAAGAAGGCGCTTACGGCAATGCTGAACGCCGCACTCAAGCTTGGTATCAGCAAGTTGGTACTGTGGGCGAAGCAAAATCAGACTCATGGCAAGTGATGGAGTTCTCTAAACGCTTCAAAATGGAAGAAGTGTGGCCAGAAGAATTGCTCGCCAAAGCGCCACAATATCGCGGTAAAACCCTGTTTGATGTGCTGTTCAGAAACGGACAGGTTGACCAATTCCCGCTTGAAGAAGCGCGTGAACTGAACGATGACGCACATCACTTCGGTTTCTATGTACAAAAAGGGTTATTTGAAGAGTACGCCAGCTTCGGACGCGGTCACGGCCACGACTTAGCTCCTTATGATACCTATCATAACGTTCGCGGCTTACGTTGGCCGGTTGTGGATGGCAAAGAAACGTTATGGCGCTTTAAAGAAGGCTCCGATCCTTATGCAAAAAAAGGGTCAGATTGGGATTTCTACGGCAAACCGGATGGTAAAGCGTGGATCATCTCCGCTCCTTATGAAGCGCCGCCGGAATCACCTGATGCCGAATTTGATATGTGGCTGTGTACGGGCCGCGTGTTAGAACACTGGCACACCGGCACTATGACGCGGCGCGTGCCTGAACTTTATAAAGCCGTACCCGATGCGCTCTGTTACATCCACCCAGATGACGCCAAAGCGCGTGGGTTACGACGTGGTGATGAAGTATTGATTTCCAACAAACGCGGCGAAGTTCGTGTTCGTGTGGAAACGCGCGGCAGAAATCGTCCACCGCATGGTTTGGTCTTTATCCCATTCTTTGATGCTCGCATTTTGATTAACAAGCTGATTTTAGATGCCACGGACCCACTGTCGAAGCAGACAGACTTCAAAAAATGTCCGGTAAAAATCACTAAAGTAGCGTAAGCCAGTTAATGAATGCATCGGCTGCCCTATGGGGAGCCGATCTCAGAATGAGCCATTAGGCGGAGAATTTAAGATGAAAAAACTACTGATCGCCCTTTTATCTTTTGGGGCTTTATTTGGCCAAACGGTACAGGCGGAACTGAATAACCCCGGCGGCAACGGTGGGCTGGAATCGCTGCGTGGCGCAACGCAACTTGAAGAGACTCGTCCTGCAGACGACTTTAAGAAGTACCCAAGAGATCAAGCGCTTGAAAGCGAATACGTCTATCAGCCACCTTTGATCCCGCATAACATTCGTGGCTACGAAGTGTCGCTAAACGCCAATAAGTGCCTTGCTTGTCACAGTTGGAAAAATGCCAAAGAGATGGGCGCAACCAAAATCAGTGTGACCCACTATGTTAACCGTGAAGATGCGGTGCTAGCTGACGTCTCACCGCGCCGTTACTTCTGTTTACAGTGCCATGTACCGCAAGCCATTGCGAAGCCTTTGGTGGAAAATGAGTTCAAATCCGTTGATTCACTTCGCTAATCGTAGCCAGATAATAACTTAAGAGGCTATTTATGAAATTATTAAAAGCGTTTTGGAAAAGGCTCACAAGCCCAAGTAAAGCGGCCGTTGGCATCGTATTGTTCATGGGGTTTGCAGGTGG
>NZ_CAWNIB010000060.1:0-8071 GCF_963874405.1 Vibrio sp. V08_P9A1T1 | reverse complement strand
ATCTTTTTTATATTGGTCCGTATTCTTTTGCTTTTTGGGGAAGTAAGTCGCTATCTAGAGATTCTTCACATAGTTACTCACAGAAAAGGTGAATAAATGTGGCTGGTGTCGCATTATTTTGTTGATAACTTTAAATTTGATGAAAAGTTATCCAATTAATGATTGGGAATACATAAATCTCGTGTTAATCACACTAGTAAGTTTGCTCCTATTGGGGATATGTGGAAAAATCAAAGCAATTAAGATTTTACTAGAGGTTGGCCAGTGATCGATGGCGATGGTTACCGACTCAATGTTGGTATTGTGATTTGTAACAACCATGGTCAGGTATTCTGGGCGAAACGATACGGACAACACTCTTGGCAGTTTCCACAAGGTGGAATTGACGACGATGAAACTCCTGAACAAGCGATGTTTAGAGAGCTTTACGAAGAGGTTGGGCTTACAAAGAAAGATGTGAAAATCATAGCAACAAGCCGTCATTGGTTAAGATATAAATTACCAAAACGGCTCGTTCGTTGGGATTCTCAACCTGTCTGTATTGGGCAAAAACAGAAATGGTTTCTTCTGCGCTTAGAGTGTGATGAATCAAGAATCAACATGCAGCGCGGCAGTACCCCTGAATTTGATGGTTGGCGTTGGGTCAGTTATTGGTATCCAGTGAGGCAAGTAGTCTCTTTCAAGCGAGATGTTTATCGTCGCGCCATGAAAGAGTTTGCATCATTCGCGATGCCATTTAAAGAACGTAATAACAAAGGTAAGCGCAAAAATAAAAGAGGATAGACATGCTCTCTCAGCTAAGGGAAATAGTTGAACAAGTATCCAAGGTAGAAGATGTACACCAAGCCTTGGATATTTTGGTTAAGCAAACGTGCAATGCGATGAGTACCGAGTGTTGCACTGTCTATCTTGCTAACGAAGAAAAACATCGCCTAGAACTGATGGCAACGCAAGGCTTAAAGTTCAAAGGCGACAAAATCCACATCGGTTTTGACGAAGGTTTAGTGGGCTTAGTGAAACGTTCAGCTGAGCCAATCAACATTGCTGAAGCGTCGAAACATCCTAATTTTAAATACTTCAAACAGCTTGGCGAAGAGGTGTATCAAAGCTTTCTTGGTACGCCGATTATTCATCGCAAGCGAGTATTGGGTGTCTTGGTCGTGCAGCAAAAAACACCTCGCTTATTTAGTGAGATGGAAGAGTCTTTTATTGTCACTCTGGCGGCGCAAGTGGCCGTGATTATTGCTCATGCTCAAACACAAGGGCAGTGGCTGCTTTCGAAAAAGCAGTTATCCACCAGTGGTATTGCTGCGTCATCTGGCATCGCGATTGGTGAGTTTTGGTGGGATGACACCCAGCCTCAACTGTCTGATGTTTACCCCGCCTCAACGCTCGATATTGAACGAGAACAAGAGTGGCTAGTGCTGGCGGTAGAAAGCGCCTTGAACGATTTTCGTCGTTTAAGAAAAAAACTCGATAGTGATATTAATAAAGATGCGTTAGCCATCTTCGATCTCTTTACTCATCTACTCAATGATCCGATGCTACGCAACGATCTGAAAAGCCAGATCCAAAAAGGCGATCGTGCAGATTGGGCATTACGGCAGGTTGTGGAGAGTTATTCCAACCGTTTTGCGAAGATGTCAGATGTTTACTTACGTGAGCGTGCACAGGATATTCGTGAGCTAGGTCAGCGACTGCTATTTTTTTTGCACAACACTGAGCATGATCAGCAGCAACTTGATAAACCGATTATTTTGGTGGTACGCGAACTTACTGCTTCAATTCTCGCCGCTATTCCTAAAGATAAATTACTGGCGGTGGTCTCTTTAGAAGGGGCTGCCAATTCCCACGCAGCAATATTGTCACGGGCGCTGGGCATTCCCGCAGTGATGGGGATTTCACTTAATCTCAAGGAGATCAACGGTAAAAAGGGCATTGTCGATGGTTATAGCGGCAAGGTTTTTATCTCACCAAATAGACAAATTCTGGCGGAATATCGCGCTTTAGCTTATGAAGAAAGCGAACTTTCTCAAATGGTTAATGAAACCATTGCAGAAGCTCCTTTTACGCAAGATGGCACACGTATTGAAGTGATGCTCAATGCTGGATTAAGTGCGGATACCAACATCGCAATTAACCAAGGGGTTGATGGTGTCGGGCTGTATCGAACCGAAATTTCCTTTTTGCTGCAACATCGCTTTCCATCAGAAGAAGAACAAGTGCAGCAGTATCGCAGCGTTTTGAACGCTTATCCTGATAAACGGGTGGTGATGAGAACGTTAGACATTGGTGGCGATAAAGCACTGCCTTATCTACCCATTGAAGAAGACAATCCCTTTCTTGGTTGGCGAGGTATTCGTTTTACGCTCGATCATCCCGATATTTTTTTGATTCAACTGCGGGCGATGATGCGTGCCAGCGGCGATAACCAAAATCTCAGCATTTTATTGCCCATGATTTCAGGAACGAAAGAGTTGGACGACGCAATGCGGTTGATTGAGCAAGCGTATCGAGAAGTTTCTAGCGTTGATGATCGGATCATAATGCCCAAGATTGGCATTATGATTGAAGTACCATCAATGATTTATCTTCTACCATTGATTGCGAGCAAAGTGGACTTTGTTTCGGTTGGAACCAACGATTTAACCCAATATTTGTTGGCCGTTGATCGGAACAATGCACATGTTGCTGATGTCTATGACTCCATGCATCCTGCGGTGGTGATGGCGCTTAAACAGATTTTAGAGACTTGCCAGTCTCATCGTATACCTGTTTGCGTGTGTGGTGAGTTGGCCGGAGACCCTATCGGTTCACTGTTATTAATTGGTTTGGGTTATCGCATGCTAAGTATGAATACCTCCAACGTAGCCAAGGTCAAATATTTAGTGAGGCACTCTCAGTTAGGACAGTTACAGCAACTTGCTGACAAAGCGTTGATGCAACCTTACGGCAACGACATTTATAATATGATGCACTCATACTTTGAAGATAAAGGCTTTGCTGGCTTTATCCGCGCAGGCAAAAAATAGGAACCAATGTGAATTTTGAGTTGATGGTGTTGCTGGTGTTATTGGGCTCAGTCGTTGGTTTTATGGCTGGTTTACTGGGCATTGGTGGTGGTTTAATTGTCGTTCCGGCGTTGCTTCTTTTGCTTCCCAAGGCGGGTATTTCCCCCGAACTTAGTATGCATTTAGCGTTAGCGACATCGCTAGCGACCATCATTGTTACTTCGGCTTCTTCGGCATTAAATCACCTTAAATTGGGCAATGTGGATATGTTTGTCGTCAAGTGGCTCATGCCCGGCGTTATCGTCGGTGGGTTTGTTGGCTCAATGATCGCAGATGTGATTCCGAC
This sequence comes from Vibrio sp. V08_P9A1T1, assembly GCF_963874405.1. NCBI lineage: Bacteria > Pseudomonadati > Pseudomonadota > Gammaproteobacteria > Vibrionales > Vibrionaceae > Vibrio > Vibrio sp. V08_P9A1T1. The sequence goes on along the minus strand of NZ_CAWNIB010000060.1, from coordinate 4,714 downwards.
TCAATATCTACCGAAAGTATTTGGCGTGATTGTTTTTTGCCTGGCGATTCAAATGTTTTTATCGATAAAAGCACAAATGCAAAGATCGATGCCCGGTGCGTGGGTGACCATGCTGTGTGGCAGTGGTATTGGTATTGTCTCTAGTTTAGCGGGAATTGGTGGCGGTTCGCTCTCCGTTCCTTTTTTGAATCGTCATGGCGTTGAAATGCGTAAAGCCGTCGGTTCTTCTTCTGTCTGTGGGTGTGTGATCGCAATCTCTGGCATGATTGGTTTTATTTTGCACGGTTATCAAGTGGAGAATTTACCACCTTACAGCATTGGCTATGTCTATTTACCTGCGTTAGTCGCCATTGCTTCGACCTCAATTCTCACTACTCGATTAGGAGCGCGTTACGCGACTCAGTTACCGACGGCGGTATTGAAAAAAATATTCTCCGTTTTTCTGATGGTTATAGCGGCAACTATGCTGTTTTAATCACTTATTATCTTCACCTCATTTTTAGTAAGAGAACACGTTTATGTCTCAGGGTTTTATACAGTTCCCAAATATTGATCCCGTGCTGATTGCGATTGGCCCTATATCCATTCGCTGGTACGGCTTAATGTATTTAGTTGGTTTTGTTTTTGCGATGTGGCTTGCCAATCGCAGAGCGGACAAACCAAATAGTGGTTGGACTCGTGAGCAAGTCTCGGATTTGCTGTTTGCTGGATTTTTAGGGGTGGTCATTGGTGGTCGTGTCGGTTATGTGTTGTTTTACAATTTTGATCTGTTTCTCCAAGACCCGCTCTATCTTTTTAAAGTGTGGACAGGCGGGATGTCTTTCCATGGTGGTCTACTTGGCGTGATCAGTGCAATGTTTTGGTATGCACGGAAAAATAACCGAACGTTTTTTGGTGTCGCCGATTTTGTGGCTCCTTTGGTTCCATTTGGTTTAGGTATGGGACGATTAGGCAACTTCATGAACAGTGAATTGTGGGGGCGAGTAACCGATGTTCCATGGGCGATCATTTTTCCGAACGGCGGGCCTTTGCCTCGCCATCCATCACAGCTTTATGAGTTTTTCTTAGAAGGGATTGTGCTGTTTATTATATTGAACCTGTTTATCCGCAAAAATCGGCCAATTGGTTCAGTCTCAGGGCTATTTTTGATAGGCTACGGAACATTCCGTTTCCTTGTCGAATATGTTCGTGAACCAGATGCACAATTAGGATTGTTCGCTGGATTTATCTCCATGGGGCAAATCCTGTCGCTACCGATGATCATTGTCGGTGCACTGATGATGGTATGGGCGTACAAGGTTAACCATAAAGTGACTCAATAGTGTTAAGGATAGTTTGTGAAACAGTATCTTGAACTTTGTCAGCGAATTGTTGATGATGGCGTTTGGATCGAAAATGAACGTACAGCCAAACGCTGCCTAACGGTGGTTAACGCTGATCTCACCTATGATGTAGGTCAGAATCAATTCCCGTTAGTGACAACGCGTAAAAGCTTCTGGAAAGCCGCAGTTGCTGAGCTGCTTGGTTATATTCGTGGCTACGATAATGCAGCCGATTTTCGCGCTTTAGGAACCAAAACGTGGGATGCGAATGCGAATTTAAATGCAGCTTGGCTTAACAATCCATACCGCAAAGGTGAAGATGATATGGGCCGCGTGTACGGCGTTCAAGGACGTGCGTGGGCCAAGGCTGGTGGTGGGCAGATTGATCAACTGCGTAAGATTGTTGATGATCTTTCACGTGGCGTTGATGATAGAGGCGAAATCCTAAACTTTTACAACCCAGGTGAGTTTCATATGGGCTGCTTGCGCCCCTGCATGTACAGTCATCACTTTTCGTTGTTGGGCGATACTTTGTATCTCAATAGTACGCAACGCTCGTGTGATGTCCCGCTTGGCTTGAATTTTAATATGGTTCAGGTCTACGTGTTCCTCGCAATTATGGCGCAAATTACCGGCAAAAAAGCGGGCGTGGCCTACCATAAGATCGTCAATGCGCATATCTATGAAGACCAACTGGCGTTGATGAAAGATGTACAACTTAAGCGTGATCCACTACCTATGGCGAAGTTTCATATCAACCCGAAAATTAAAACGCTAGAAGATCTTGAAACTTGGGTTACCTTGGATGATTTCTGGATTGAAGGCTACCAATGTCATGATGCCATCCAGTACCCGTTTTCGGTTTAGTTGCCCTCTCGCATTATTAAAAAGTACTGTTTTCTAGTTGTAAAAAATCCCCGAAGCGTTGCTCGGGGATTTTTTTGATCTGTCGTGTGGTTTGTTCGTTACTTAAGCCGTTAGTGCCAATATGCCACCAGGTAGGATAATAAAGACCGATAGCAAATAGACAGCGACAACCGACTTATTCTTAGTCGCCATTTCGGCGATCATTTCTGCGCCTTTAATTGGCAGTTCACGTAAAAACGGAACACCATAGATCAACACAGTGGCTAATACATTAAAGGTTAAGTGGACTAAAGCAATTTGCAAGGCAAATACCGCAAACTCACCAGAAACGGCCGTTGCCGCGAGTAGGGCGGTAATGCAAGTGCCAATATTAGCCCCTAAAGTGAATGGGTAAACATCGCGTACTTTCAATACACCAGTGCCGACCAGCGGAACCATTAAACTGGTGGTAGTTGAAGAAGATTGAACCAATACAGTGACGATTGAACCTGAAAGGATACCGTGCAGCGGTCCGCGTCCAATGGCATCTTTGAGTATCTCTTTCGCACGACCCACCATCAAACTCTTCATGAGCTTACCCATGACAGTGATAGCCACAAAAATGGTCGCAATACCAAGAACAATCAACATCACGCCACCTACAACTTCACCAAAAGTGATCAGCTGGCCTTTTAGTGCCGTGATAATTGGGCTCGTGATAGGTTTGATAAAATCGAGTCCTTTCATGCTCATATCACCAGTAGAGAGCAAAGGTGACACAAGCCAATGAGAAATTTTCTCTAAAATACCAAACATCATCTCTAACGGTAGGAAAATCAGTACCGCCAAAAGATTAAAGAAGTCGTGAATTGTTGCACTTGCAAAAGCGCGTTTAAATTCGACTTGGCAACGAACGTGTCCAAGGCTAACAAGCGTGTTGGTTACTGTGGTGCCAATATTGGCACCCATGACCATTGGGATCGCCATTTCAACAGGTAATCCGCCAGCCACAAGACCGACAATGATAGAGGTTACGGTGCTTGAAGATTGAATCAATGCTGTGGCGACTAACCCTATCATCAACCCCGCTATTGGGTGTGAGGCAAACTCAAACAGTACCTTAGCTTGATCACCTGTCGCCCATTTAAATCCACTACCTACCATCGCCACTGCAAGTAGCAGTAGGTAGAGCATGAATGCCAAGTTCGCCCAACGCAGCCAACGAGTGGTACTCGCAATGGGTGCAGCAGTAGTTGTCGCTTGGTTCATTTTCTTTTCTCCATTGACCTTTTGAGTGTTGTTCGGTCTGTTGTTGAATCTGAGCGAGATAGTAGAGAATAATTATTTCATTTATATGACAGTGGGTTTCTCATTGATAACTCTGATAAAAACAAGTTTCACGGTGACTTTTAATTCTTTATTTATTGAATTTTCATGATGTTATGCGATTTTAACAACGTGGAGGAGGAGGGCGAGGGACGCTAGTTTTAGATATTTTATGACGAAGTTGTCATTTTTGAACTCTAACTGCTCGGTATTAAGATTAGCTAACGTTCTTAAGTTCGGTTTTTCCGAGTTAATTGCTCATTTGGCTTGGGTTTGTTATAAACAACGACCAGATAAAATTGAGTGTCCTTATCATGTTTCACCTCAACTATAATCATCTTTACTACTTCTGGATGGTATGCAAGCAGGGATCGGTCACTAAAGCTGCAGAAGCACTCTTCTTGACTCCACAAACCGTCACTGGGCAAATTAAGGCTTTTGAAGAGCGCATGGATGGTAAGCTTACTAAGCGTAATGGTCGTAGCATTGAACCGACAGAACTTGGGCAACTGGTTTTTAAATATGCTGACCGGATGTTCGGCTTAAGTTATGAGATGCTCGATATTGTCAATTATAGTCAGCGCTCTAATCTGCTGTTTGATGTAGGAGTGGCGGATGCCCTCTCTAAACGGCTTGTCAGTAAAATACTGATGACGACGGTCCCGGCCGATAGCAGTATCCACTTGCGTTGTTTTGAATCGACCCATGAAATGTTGTTAGAGCAACTTTCACAACACAAATTGGATATGATTCTCTCTGATTATCCCGTCGATTCCAGCCAAAGCCCGGGCCTGTTCAGCAAAAAACTGGGTGAGAGTCACATGAGTTTTTTTTGTTCAGGCAAGGTTGAAAATGTCTCTTTTCCCGCCATTTTAGAGCAGAGAAAGTTGTTGATACCGGGAAGCCGAACCGCGATGGGGCGTAATCTATTGCAATGGTTTGACCGTCAAGGCCTGAAGCCGAATATTCTGGGGGAGTTTGATGATGCGGCATTGATGAAAGCTTTTGCGCGTTATCATCATGATGCAATTTTTTTAGCACCCTCAATCTATGTGACTGAAGTTGGTGATGATCTTCCTTTGCAACTCATCGGTCAGATTGATGATTTAAAAGAAGAGTACTACGTCATTTTTGCTGAGAGGATGATCCAACACCCAGCAGTGAAAAATGTTTGCGATGCAGATTTTAATAATTTGTTTGTATGATGCTTTCACTACTAA
>NZ_CAWNIB010000059.1:0-8095 GCF_963874405.1 Vibrio sp. V08_P9A1T1 | reverse complement strand
ACTCAGTATTGAGCAGATACGCGATGAATATTTCCCCGCATTAAGCTCAGTAACTAATGCTCGCAATACTATAAAAAATCTAGACCAAGCACTGCAAACTGCGGTTAGCACTGGTGATGATGAACTGATGGACAGCGCTAAAAACTACTTAAACTTAATCAATGAGGAGCTCAATAATTTAAAAAGAGTGTCACCTCAACACGCGGCTCTCGTTGAGAACCTAAAGAGATTACTCAATAGCTATCAAGAAATTGCGTTTGATATTGCAGCATCACTTATTGATGGCAGCACAGATTTTGCGACTTTACCTGCCAGAGCAAAACAGTCGAACGAATTTTTAGAACAATTAAATAGTGAATTTAAAGCGTTAGTTGAAGCCAGTAATGTCGATTTCAATCAAACCGTAGAGGAGACGATTTCATCGGCTCAACGTTCCATTCACATCGGCATAGGTTTAGGGGCGGTAACTATTCTCGTCTTAATTATCGTGGCATTGGTCGTAATAAAAAGCGTAGTTAGCTCAATTGAACAAGTCACCGGATCGCTAAGAGAAATAGCCGAAGGGGAAGGCGACCTCACGGTTCGTATTAATTATAATGGCCGTGATGAAGTAGCCGATTTAGTATATTGGTTTAACCAATTCATTTCTAAAATACATAAAAGTTTAAATTCAACTCGTGAAACCATTGCCACTTTAGAAAGTGTTTCATCACGGCTTTCTAGTACCAGTTCCAACACGTCACAACAAGTTCGCTCTCAAGAAAGCATCATGCAATCGGTCTCTTCTGCGGTGAACTCTCTTTCCGATAGCGTGACCTCTATTGCTGAAAATGCAGCATTCGCTTCTTCAGAAGCCACTTCAGCAAATGATACGGCGCAAACTGGCAGCGCAGTTGTAGAAAGCACGATTGTCTCGATTGAACACTTAGCCAAAGACGTCAACCAAGCCGCTCAAGTGGTAAATGAGCTCGAATCTTATACCAATAATGCGGGAGTGATCTTAAACACCATCCGCAGCATTGCCGAGCAAACGAATTTACTTGCCTTAAATGCCGCGATAGAAGCTGCTCGAGCTGGTGAACAAGGGCGAGGGTTCGCCGTGGTTGCCGATGAAGTTCGGACTTTAGCCTCTCGCACTCAATCCTCTACTGAAGAAATTCAGCAAGTTCTTGAAAAAATACAAAAGGGCTCATCATTAGTTGTGGATGCCATGACCAAAGGGCAACAAAGTGCCTCCAATACAGTATCTGAGTCTGAGCAATCTGGAGTGGCTTTGGTCAATATCACGGAGAAAGTTAAAAGTATTGTTCAGCTCAACCAACAAATTGCCGCCGCGACAGAAGAACAAAACCGCACTTCAAAAATCATTTTCGACAACATACAAGATATGGATGAAATCTCCCGCTCAGTGTCTGACGGCTCTCGAGCACTGGATGGGATCAGTACGGACATCCAAAGCGTCACACAAAACCTCAGCGATGTTATTCGACAATATAAAGTTTAAATTCTCAGTAAAACTCACTCTCTGCAGTATGTGAAAGTGAACGGCATGATGCCATTTTCGATACATAGGAGTAATCATGATAAAAGCAAAATACAGCCTTTACCCTGCCCTAATGCTATTACCCGGGCTTAGTATCGCCGACGAATCGGTTGAAGCACGAGTTTCGCAGCTAGAAAATGAATTGGCGATACTGAAAAGCTCATCCAGCAGTAGCTGGCAAGACAGTATCAAATTCAATGGGTTCTTTAGTGTGGGAGTGACTCGTTCGAGTAACAAGCTAGGCTATGCAAGTTCCAGAGACAGTTATAGCTTTGATGAACTGAGTTTAGTTGGGCTTCAAGCCGAGTTTAGTTTGGCGGATAAAACCAGTTTCGTCACTCAGTTAATCGCACGTGGCAGTGATGACTTCTCACCCGACATAGAATGGGCTTATCTCAAACACACATTTGATAACTACGTTACCGTCAGAGCGGGTAAGTTGCGTGTACCTCTCTATATGTACTCTGATTATATTGATGTAGGCTTTGCCCAGCCCTGGGCTCGCCCGCCCGTTGAAGTTTATGGCAATGTGCCATTCAACTCTTACTTAGGCGGTGATATCGCCTATGACGTGGAAATGGATGAGTCAACCCTCTACTTACAAGCCTTTGCAGGCCAAAGTAAAACGTCTGACAATAATACAGAATACAACTATATGTATGGCGCCAGTCTAGGTTGGAATTACGATTATCTAACCATACGAGCCGTCTACGGCACGACAAAAATCACATCAGGACACAGCGTATTTAAACAAGTTGTCGCTCCAGATACTATCGCTAAATTCTATGGTACAGGCTTAAGCTATGACAATGGCTCACTGCTCTTTGTCACAGAGCTAACTCGTACCGAAGTCGAAGGGCAATATTCAGATGTCGACTCCGCGTATGCAACCTTAGGTTATCGGATTCAGTCTTGGGTGCCTTATGTTAGCGTAGCAACACTTAGAACCAAAGATGACGACGAGCGCATCGGTAAGTTGATCAATACTGGCACAGCCAATATTCCAAGCGCTTGGTTGTTCGATGCAGAGCGTAATGCATACTCCGCTGGTGTCCGTTATGACTTGCTCTCTAACTTATCCATTAAAGCAGATGTCACTATGATCGATAATTTTGGTGATACCTCAGGCCTCATCGGTAGTACTAACTTTGGCAATACAGGCAAAGCATTAGAAGATGACTCTTTGATTTACTCTATTCGCCTTGATGGCGTTTTTTAAGGAGTGCAGAATGATTAAAACTATCTTAATGCTCTTGAGCTTATCGACCTTGTCATTGTCTGCATTCTCTGCACCTGTTGTGATAAGTAACCTGAGTGGTGTTGACCAACTAAGCGATAGTGATGTGAAAAAGCTATTTTTAGGCAAATTAAAACAGCTCCCGAATGGCACTGAACCGATTGTGATTGAGTACGCTGATGGTACGCCGATACGCATTGAGTTTCACGAAAAGGTCACGAATAAATCAGAGTCTCAGCTACAAGCTTATTGGGCAAAATTGGTTTTTACTGGCAAAGCTAACCCACCCAAAACCGTTGCTTCAAGTGCCGCAGCTATCGCTGAAGTGAGCCAAAATGCAGCAGCAATTGGTTATATCGACTCAAGCGAAGTCACAGACCAAGTCAAAGTGGTTTACACACCTTAAATCTAAGCTACTTTTGTTGTAAAAAAGGCCAGTGGAGGTAATGCCACTGGCCTGTGTCTTTATCAGCCCTTATTGTTAGCTATTTGTGCTTTCAAATATCTTATCTGCAGAGGCCGCCACAAAACCGCTATAGAGTTCACCGTTGGCCATTGGATAGCGTTTGGCAAATTCATAGAATCCACCGGGAATCACCTCCACCCCTTCCGTAAATTGCACCGGTACTTTATCGGCCATGGTCGACGACTGCTCAAGCAGCACATCAGGTGTACCTTTCACTTCTCCACCATTTTCATTGATGGTAAAACCCGCTTGGCGTAGATGCTCATTGACCGCTTTCACTTCATTAAACGCCTGCAGTTGATTAACACTAACAGTGAAATGGTTTGCGCCATAGCCATGCGCCGCCAACCAAGCGGCGTATTCACTTTCGTTGGCAAGCTGCAAATAATCGCTGTAGCTGAGTTGCCATAGACGACCGCCATATAAAAAGTCACTGCTGTTTAATTTATTGCTATCGACTTGATGTACCAGCTTCTCCACAATGGCTTGGAGTGCAGGTGAGCACTCTTCCACTTTCAGCTCGCTTATGAATACTTTAGGCTGAGTCGGATCAGGGTGTTCATAGTGCTTCGCTACCAGCTTCTTACTTTCAAACACATAATCACCACAGGCAACGTAGCCTAAGGCAAGAAAAGGCTTAGCCAGCGTTTCAATACCTAATGGCGCAACATTGAAGGTTCGCAACGCAATATGGTCATTAATCAACGCTTCCTCTTCTTGAAGCAAGTGATGGACTTTGTCGGCAGAAGGGCAAAGGCGCTGAATGTAGTCATTCCATAATGATTGAAATAAAACGTTTGGCGTCATAACGCCTCCTTGTCTGTGCTCGGTTTAAACCATGCTAGTCGGCATGGGGTTTTAGATAAAGTTTACTGCTATAGCTCAACCCCAGGGCTGAGCGTGGCAGGCAGTTCAGTCGAACGACCTTCCATTGATGCCATTGGGTATGCGCAGTAATCAGCCGCGTAATAGGCGCTTGGTCTTAAATTTCCCGACGCTCCCGGCCCACCAAACGGTGCATCACCACTGGCTCCGGTTAATTGTCGATTACGATTTACAATGCCAGCGCGGATATGATCGACAAAGTAGTCCCATTCGGCATCATTGGTCGACACCAAGCCTGCCGATAAACCAAAGCGAGTTTCATTAGCCAGTTGTACCGCTTGCTCTAAGCTTTGGTAACGCACGACTTGTAACAATGGTCCGAAATACTCTTCATCAGGCAATTGGCTAACTGCGGTGACATCAATAATGCCCGGAGTGACAAACGCCGCCTGCAAAGGTGTCGCGGCCAGCAAGCTGACGCCACCCAAGGCGCGTAAATTGTCCTGAGCAGCAAGAATGAACTGCACCGCCGCTTGTGATATTTGTGGCCCCATAAAAGGTGCTGGCTCAGCAAAGGGGTGATCAATACGCAATTTTTGAGTGGCACTGACCAGCTTTTCAAGCAATCGATCGCCTTCATTTCCCTCTGGAACATAAAGACGCCGCGCACAGGTACACCGCTGGCCTGCACTTAAAAATGCGGATTGAATAATGGTATACACTGCCGCATCAAGCTCGCCATACTGCTTAGAGATAACCATTGGGTTGTTGCCGCCCATTTCTAAAGCCAGCATTTTCCCCGGCTGCCCAGCAAACTGGCGATGGAGTAAATGACCTGTATTGGCGCTGCCAGTAAAAAGAAGGCCATCAATGCCTTTGGCCTGAGCAAGCGCAATACCCGTTTCCTTCGCGCCCTGCACTAGGTTAAGTACACCCGCAGGTAGGCCGGCTTCTTGCCACAACTTCATCACAAACTCACCCGTCCACGGAGTCTGCTCTGAAGGTTTAAACACAACCGTATTACCCGCTAAAAGTGCAGGCACAATATGACCATTCGGCAGGTGGGCAGGGAAATTATACGGACCAAAAACCGCAAGAACGCCCAATGGACGATGACGCAATACCAGTTGATTACCCGCTGCTTTGCGTGTGTTTTCACCAGTGCGATCATGATAAGCTCGAATGGATATAGCGATTTTACCCGCCACCGCTGCCGCTTCAGTACGCGTTTCCCAAAGTGGCTTTCCTGTCTCTTTGGCGATGATCTGCGCAAGCTCTTCACTGCGCTGTTTCACTTTTTCAGCGAAGGCTAAGACATATTGCTCACGCTCAACAAAAGGACGTTTTTTCCATTCTATAAATGCGACTCTTGCCGCCGTTACCGCAGCTTCTACTTGCGCGGGTGTGGCGCTATCGCCCTGCCAAATCGTCTCATTGTTATAGGGACTAAGCGAAAGCATTGCCTCGCCTTGTCCAGCTAACCATTCACCTGCAATCCACTGAGTCATCTATTAATCCTTACCTTCCAATGTACCTATTTTACTGCGCCAAAATTCGAACAAAATCACCACTATCAACCAATAGAGCTTGCGCCACTTTAGGTGAGATGATCACCGTTTCCGTTTCGCGGTTATAAGCACCTTTTGCAGCAGTAGAACGAAAGTTTTCAAACGAGCTATTGCAGATAAGATAATCTTGCGAGCTTGAATGCTCGGCCACTTCCACTTTAGCTCGCACCGAGTGACGTACGGATTCGATATTGCGCAAATCGCACTCAACCGTTGGACCTGCATCAAAAATGTCTACATAGTTACGGCAGGTGAATCCTTCACGCTCGAGTAGCGTTAACGCTGGACGGGTATTGTCATGCACTTGACCAATCACCGCCTGTGCCTCTTTACTCAATAAGTTGACGTAAATCGGCAGTTTGGGCATCAGATCAGCAATAAACCCTTTTTTACCAATGCCGGTTAAATAATCAGCCATAGTGAAATCAATCGAGAAAAAATGCTCTTGCAGCCATTGCCAAAAGGGCGAGTTGCCTTCGGCATCAGACACACCACGCATTTCAGCAAAGATGGTTTTAGAAAAACGATGTGGGTGTTCCGCCATCATCAGAAAACGGCATTTCGACATCAAACGCCCATTCAACCCTTGACGAAAATCTGGGCGTAAAAAAAGCGTACAAATTTCACTGCATCCAGTGTAGTTATTACCAAAAGTAAGCAACTTGACGGTATTGTTAACCTTCAGCTTAGGCGACGAATGCACGATCGTGCTGATGTGATAAGAATAGAACGGCACGTCATGGCCAATCGATGCCTCAACGCCAGTCGTCCCTGCTACCTCACCAGTTTCAGAATCAAAACCGACCATCAGGTAACCTTCATCTCCTGGCTCTGAGACGTCGGGTTTAGCGAAGCTGTATTCAGAATGAGTAATACGGTTGGTTAAGAGCTTTTCATTCACGGGTAGTGATGTAAACCCGTGACCGGATTCAATAGCGCATGTGTGTAGCGCATCGTAGTCCGACATTGCGATAGGGCGAACAACTAGCATCAATACTTCCCTCCAGATGCTTGAAGTGGCCCAAGGCATCCTACCTTGGGCTGCTAGGCTTTTTCACTACATGAGTGATGCAATAGCTTTATCTAATCTTGCTAAGCCTTCTTCTATTTCTTGTTTGGTGATCACTAATGAAGGCGTCATACGAACCACGTTCATACCCGCAACCAACACCAGTAAACCTTGCTTGCCCGCGGCTTGTAGGATATCGCGAGCGCGACCTTGCCACTGCTCATTTAATGCCGCGCCAAGCAGTAGACCTTTACCACGGATTTCACTAAAAATGTGGTACTTCTCATTAATGTTAGCCAATCCTTCACGAAAGAGCGCTTCACGCTCTTTCACGCCAGCCAAGGTTTCTGGCTGACTAACCACATTAACTACCGCTTCTGCTACCGCGCAAGCCAGTGGGTTGCCACCATAAGTCGAACCGTGAGTGCCCACTTTAAAATGCGCGGCTAATTCGTTTGTGGTGAGCATAGCGCCAATAGGGAAGCCGCCACCGAGTGATTTCGCGGTACTTAAAATATCCGGCGTGACGCCCAATCCTTGATAAGCATAGAACTCACCAGTGCGGCCATTACCGGTTTGCACTTCATCAAAGATCAACAGGGCGTTGTGCTTATTGCACAATTCACGCACGGCTTGGACAAACTCAGCCGAAGGCGACACAATGCCACCCTCGCCTTGCAAGGGTTCCATCATTACCGCACAAGTGCGATCAGAGATGTGTGCTTGCAACGCTTCAATATCGTTATACGGTAGGTGGGTAACATCCGCAGGTTTAGGACCAAATCCATCGGAATAAGTCGCTTGCCCCCCGACCGTCACTGTAAAGAAAGTACGGCCGTGGAAGCCTTGGTTAAAGGCGATGATTTCTGACTTTTGTTCACCATGGACATCAGCGGCCCAGCGACGCGCCAGTTTGAGCGCCGCTTCATTAGCTTCCGCGCCGGAGTTAGCAAAAAACACCTTTTCAGCAAAACTGACTTGCGTTAATTTTTTCGCCAAGCGCAAAGCAGGCTCATTAGTCATCACGTTACTGAGATGCCACAACTTATTGGCTTGCTTGGTGATCGCATCAACCATCGCCGGATGGCAATGGCCCAAACAACTCACTGCAATACCGCCAGCAAAGTCGATGTATTCATGACCTTGTTGATCCCACACTCGAGAGCCCTGCCCTTTAACTGGAATCATTTCCATCGGGTTATAACAAGGGACCATCACCTCATCAAACAGACTGCGATCTACACTATTTTCCACTGTCATTACACATTCCCTCTTGATACCGCATGCCAAGCAGACTGCGATCTTCCTATTAAACGCTTGAGTGGAAGATATTGTTTTGCTTTTTAGCTAATGCAGCATTGTATTTACAAATTATTAACCATTTCAATAGTGATTTATTCTTTTAGATCGGCAGAAGTACCGATAATCGTCACTACTTATGATTATT
>NZ_CAWNIB010000058.1:0-8117 GCF_963874405.1 Vibrio sp. V08_P9A1T1 | reverse complement strand
CTCAACGGCCTATTGGGCTGGGTGGGGGGGCTGTTTGGCTTAACCCTTAGTTTTGAATTGATTTTAGGCTACCTATTTGCTCCAGTTGCGTGGCTGGTGGGCATTCCATGGAGCGAAGCGATGACGGCAGGCTCACTGATTGGTAATAAAATTGTCGTGAACGAGTTTGTCGCTTTTATCCAATTGATGGACGTAAAAGATTCGCTCAGTGAACATTCTCAAGCGATTGTAACTTTTGCTCTGTGCGGCTTTGCCAATATTTCGACCATGGCAGTATTGATCGGTGGTTTGGGCAGTTTGGTGCCAGAGCGTCGCAGCTTCATCTCTCAATATGGTTTTCGAGCGATCAGTGCTGGCGTGCTGGCTAACTTGATGAGTGCTGCGCTTGCTGGGGTTATTTTGTCGCTATAAACGTAGCGTTTCTATTGGTTACGAAAACCCACCATACATTTTGTATCTTCGATGCCGGCTAACAGAGCCGGCATTTTTATCCATCCATCTCACCAAAATAATATTGACCATATCAATTTCTCAACGACGTGTGATTAGGTGAGTTCGTGAAGTCCGCCGAAAAAGATTTGCAAGCGGTGTTGATGTTGAAATCATGCCGTGATTTTGAGCTGAGATAATTAAAATTATCAGTTATTTAGAGTGCAATTCTCGTCCTCTAGCTTATTAGTTATATACCCTGCCTACTTGATGTTGCCTTGTTTTTATCTCGCGTATTGCAGGCCACCACGTCAAGTTACTTGGGAACGGGTTAATTATTCATAAGCAAAGGAGAGAACAATGAGTTCTTATCTACTCAGAGCCGCCATTATTACAACGTTAGGGATAAGCTACCAAGCTCAAGCCTATAACTGTGATGGCTTGGGCTCTTGGGATACGGCCGCCATTTATACGTCCGGCGATAAAGTGACGCAATCTAACGCAGCCTATCAAGCTAACTATTGGACGCAGGGAAATGATCCTGCAAGCAATAACGGCCCCTGGGCATTTTGGCTATCACTCGGGCAGTGTGACAGCGGTGGTGGCAATGTTCCACCCACGCTAAATCTCGTTTCTCCTGCCAATAATGCACAAATCCCACAAGGCAGCTTAATCACGCTACAAGCCACCGCGTCTGATAGCGATGGTAGCGTGGCACAGGTTGAATTTTTGATTGATGGCGTGTCGATCGCCGTCATCACACAAGCGCCTTTCCAAACCGATTGGACTGCCGCTTTAGGCGCAACCCAAGTGACTGCAATTGCCACTGATAATCAGGGTGCGACTACGTCAACCGCGTCAACCATCTCGGTTACTCCTGTTGGTGGTTTAGTGCCTCCTTCCATCTCCTTAACCAGCCCAACAGGTGCTGAGCAGCTAGTGGCTGGCGACTTATTGACGCTAAGTGCTAATGCTACCGATTCGGATGGAACCGTCACGCAAGTTGATTTTTATGTGGATGGACAACTCATCGCTTCAGATACTTCAGAACCTTATGCCCACGATTGGACTGCTGTCTCAGGTTCTCACACCTTTAAAGCCAAAGCGACGGATAATGATAACCAAACGACTCATAGCCAAGAGGTCGCCTTGGTTGTATCTGGAGGCTCAAGTGGTGGTTGTGCAGGTTTAGCAACCTATGTGGCGGGTAGCAGTTACGCTGCGGGCGAACTGGTGCAAAACAATAATCAAAAGTTCCGTTGTGATATCGCAGGTTGGTGCTCTTCCAGCTCAGCGTGGGCCTATGAGCCGGGCAAAGGAAGTTATTGGCAAGAAGCGTGGACAGGAATGGGCGCGTGCGCCACGCCACCTACCGTTTCATTGACAAGCCCTGCTGATAATGAAGTGATTCTGGCTGGTTCTACCATCCTGCTCAGTGCACAAGCTAATGATGCCGATGGCAGTGTAGTACAAGTGGAATTTCTTGCTGATGGCACGAGCCTTGGCGTAGTAAACCAAGCGCCTTATTCGGTTGAGTGGGTTGCGAACAAGGTCGGAAGTACCACACTCAAAGCCATCGCAACCGATAATGACAATAATAACGCTGAAAGTCAGATTAACGTTTCAGTGAGCGATCAAGCGTTAGTGGTGTCGTTAACATCGCCAACGTCAGGGCAAACCGTCGGTTTAGGTAAACCAGTCAATATTGCTGCCAATGCGACGTCACTCACTGGTGCTGTTTCTAAAGTCGATTTCTTAGTGAATGGAGCGGTGGTCGCAACTGATACTAGTGCGCCTTATGCCTACACTTGGACACCTACGGCTATCGGCGAATACACAGTGGCTGCGCAAGCTTATGATGCAGGCAGTAGTGTATTGTCAGACGCAGCTGCCGTGAAGGTGGTTGAACAGACACAGAAAAAGCACAAATTGATCGGTTACTGGCATAATTTTGTCAATGCTGCTGGCTGCCCAATGCGTCTCGCTGATATGTCTGATGCGTGGGATGTGATCGATATTGCATTTGCCGATAATGACCGCAACAGTAATGGAACCGTGCATTTCAATCTTTTCGCAGGCGATGCGCATAGTAGCTGTCCCGCCTTAGATGCTACCCAGTTCAAGCAAGATATGGCGACCTTGCAAGCCAAAGGCAAAGTTTTTGTTTTGTCACTTGGTGGCGCTGAAGGCAACATTACGCTCAATACTGACAGTGATGAAGCGCACTTTGTTGATAGTTTGACGGCGTTGATCAAAGAGTGGGGTTTTGATGGTTTGGATGTTGATTTAGAAAGTGGTTCTAACTTAATGCATGGCTCGCAAATTCAAGCGCGCTTGGGCCGGGCATTAAAGCAAATTGAAGCCAACATCGGCGGTGATATGTACCTGACCATGGCACCAGAACACCCTTATGTTCAAGGAGGAATGGTGGCTTATAGCGGCATTTGGGGTGCATATATTCCTATCATCAATGAGGTTCGTGACACACTCGATCTACTTCATGTTCAGCTCTACAACAACGGTGGGTTGCCAAACCCTTATCTACCGGGTGCAGCACCTGAAGGTTCGGTGGATATGATGGTCGCCCAATCAAAAATGCTGTTAGAAGGGTTTGATTTGGCCGATGGTTCACGCTTTGAACCACTGCGTGACGATCAAGTTGCAATCGGTTTGCCTTCTGGCCCGAGCTCTGCCAACTCTGGGCAAGCGCCCACGCAAAACATTCTTGATGCGTTGGACTGCTTAACCAAGGGAACCTCTTGCGCGACGGTGAAACCGAGTTTCAACTACCCTAACTACGGTGGTGTGATGACATGGTCTATTAACTGGGACGAACACGACGGCTACAATTTCTCTACGCCAATAGGCAACAAACTGACGCAAATGAATAATGCCCAATAAAGGCTAAGTTGGTTTATAACGCAAGAACCCCAGCGCAGTGCTGGGGTTCTTTTTGGCTCGCTGATCATAGCTATCAATAACCACTAGCAATAATCAATAACAAGATCAGTTATTGGGGTGAAATTGTTCGCATGCCAACAGGGTGTTTTCAATCAAACTGGCCACCGTCATTGGCCCGACACCACCCGGAACAGGGGTGATCAAGCTTGCTTTGGTGCGCGCTACATCGTACTCGACATCGCCAATCAGTTTGCCTGACTCCAAGCGGTTGATGCCCACATCAATCACCACGGCACCTTCTTTAATCCATGCACCGGGAATAAAATTGGGTTTACCAACGGCCACCACCAACAAATCAGCTTGGCGAACATGGTGCTCTAAATCTTTAGTGAAGCGATGGCATGTGGTTGTGGTGCAACCAGCCAGTAGCAGCTCTAACGTCATTGGTCGGCCGACAATATTGGATGCGCCCACAATCACCGCATGCTTACCACGCAGTTGAACGTTATAGCGCTCAAGCAAAGTGATGATCCCTTTGGGCGTGCAAGAGCGCAGTTTAGGAATGCGTTGGGCTAAACGGCCCACATTGTAAGGATGAAAACCATCGACATCTTTTTCAGGAACAATGCGTTCAAGCACATGGGTTGTGTCAATCCCGGCAGGTAAGGGCAGTTGCACTAAAATGCCGTCAATTTCAGGGTCGGCATTGAGCTTATCGATTAACGCCAGTAGTTCCTCTTCACCTGCAGTTGCTGGAAGATCATAGGATTTAGAAACAAAACCTACTTCTTCACAAGCACGACGTTTGCTGCCGACATACACTTGTGACGCAGGATCTTCTCCCACCAGCACCACCGCTAGCCCCGGAGCTCGAAGACCCACTTGAGTGCGAGCTTTTACCCGCGCCGCTACTTCAGAGCGAACCGTCTGGGAGATGAGTGTCCCATCAATATTTTGAGCAGTCATGGCTTTCCTTACACATTGGTCGCAAATATTTTTGGGCGCATTGTCGCAGATATTTAAAGTAACATCTATAAGCAAACGTTTGCTTTGTTCTGTTTTTCGTCACATGGTTAGCGAATGGCAGTTTTTTAGGCATTTGAAACAGAATGTTAGAGAAAGCGATTGATTTACGGAGTTCAACTCGTATAATCCTGTCCCTGTAGCGCGCCCTTAGCTCAGCTGGATAGAGCACGTCCCTTCTAAGGATGTGGTCGTAGGTTCGAATCCTACAGGGCGCGCCATTTATTCAAGAAAGCCCCGATAACTCAAAAAGTTGTCGGGGCTTTTGTTTTTCATGTTCATCCGTTCGGTTTTTTACTCCGATGGTACTTTTGTGCAGAGTGTTGATAATTTCATCGCTTTCATCTTATTACATCTTGCTCCTACTGGCCTCGCAAAACGCACCTTCTTAGCTATCCCACGAATATTTTGTGCCACACTCTATGTGAAATTTAATTCATATGGAGGGTGCGTAATGAATCTAACCAAATCTTCTTTAGTGACATGGTTTATCTGTTTTAGCCCAATGGTGGTAAGCCATCAGTTGTATCCTGATGTCGATACTCCACGGCTTAACGAAGCGCAGCTTGCAGAGAGTCAACTGCCATTTTCTCTGATTAGCGATGATGAGTTTGTTTTTCGACCTCATCAACGTCCTTTCAATATTGAAGATTTTATTGGTACCCATCAGCCACATTGGCTTGAGCTTGTCGAGTCAGTTAGCCATTGGGCTGGGGCAACAGGGGTTGATCCTCGAGTGTTATTGACCACTTTAGCGTTATTAGAACAAGAGAGTGCTTTGGATCAAAGCTTGGACGATAGACAGCGGCAGATCAAAGATATTGCGAATCAACTGTCTCAGCGTTTCTATCACTATCAAGAAAGTTCATCGGCTCTTCAATACAATGCTGCGACGTTAGCGGTCATGCAGCAATTGAATCGGGTGGATGATTGGGCATTATGGAAATCGCAATATGAGCTTTGGTTTGGTGCTTTCAGCGAACCACAAAACACACCAGCTCCTATGCGTATGGGAAACCTCATTGCTTCGCCTAGTGAGGGGTTTATGCAGTGGCCATGGCGCAAAGGGTATCAGTGGATACCTAACGGTACGCATGCGCACAGTGGTTCAGGCTTTCCGCTTTCTTCAATCGACGTTTCTTACGATTGGCCAGCTTGGGGCGCGCCAACTTACAGTGTAACGGCCGCGCATGATGGCTACGTGTCGGTGATGTCTCGGTGCCAACTGCGCGTGACGCATCCAAACGGTTGGGCGACGAACTATTACCATATGGACGGAATCCAAGTCGCGAATAATCAGTGGGTGACGAAAGACAGTAAGTTGGGTGTTTATGCTAATCAGCGTTCCATTGCTTTGTGTGAAGGTGGATCGTCCACCGGTCCTCACTTGCACTTCTCATTGCTTTATCAAGGGCGTTTTCAATCTTTACAAGGTGTGAGTTTTGGGCCATATAAGGTTCAGACTGGGCGATATAGTTACGATAATCATTGCCAATATACATGGCTGTATGACCAACGTAAGCAGCAGAAAGTCTGCTTATGGCAACCTATTTATAATTAAGGTTCACGCTGAAATGTTGTGATGGAAAATGTTGGTGCAAGGTTCTCTCTTACACCAACATTCATTTTGCGCTCAACCGATTTGTTGTGTCGTGAGCCGATCACTGACTTATCGTTCTTTAACGACGAAACGAACGGTTACGTGCGGAACGCTCTTTATGGGCAGAAGCCGCTTTAGCCTGTGAGTTTAAAATGGAATCAACCGTCAGCTCCATTGGCTCTTTAGGTTTGAGGCCATGTGGGAAAGTGCGCGCGCGCGGTGGCAGATCATATTCTTCAGCTGAAGCGCGTGGCATACGTTTAAAGCGATATAGGTAGAAGTTTTCTACTTTCTCTCTCGCCCAATCGGTTTTATTGAGATATTTCACGCTGCTGGCAACCGATGGGTTGGTATGGAAGCAGTTAAAACGCATTGCCGTATCGAGAATATCCCAACCGTAAAAATCCACTAGTTCTTGCAGTAATGTTTCTAACTTAAGACCGTGTAATGGGTTATTTCTTTGTAATTCAATTCTTTCTTCTTCAGTCATCATAACGAGTTCCTAAGTAGTTCACTAACCGAGGCCAGCAGGGGTGTATGGTTTTCGTTGGTTTTTTATTCAAACAACGTGGCATCACGAATGATCATCTCTTAACACGCTAGTTGAAGGGGCCGCATTCTAACAGAATTCAGTGACCCTCCCTAAGATTATCGTGCGGAAGATCAGCGTTGTTTGATTGGTCAGATTTTTCTGCGTTCAATAAAAAGGACATAGCGCTTAAAGAGCTTGGATTGTCGTCTTTACACAGATTTACTTGTTACTTCATCTACTTTACGTTGTGATTGTTACTCTTAGATAACCTTTATATTTAAGTGGTTATTGTGATGAGCAGAGTAAGCAAAACGGTATTGATTGTGATGGTGGTTGTCTCGGTATTATGGATGCAAGCCGAGCCAACGCTTTTGGTGTCTGAAAACCTCTTCAAGTGGCGATCGGCTTTTATCCAGTGGTCAGGCATTTTGGCCATTGTGGCGATGTCATTGGCTATGGTGCTGGCGCTTCGTTTGCCCCTTATTGAACAGTGGACACAAGGAATCGATAAAGGTTATCGGATACACAAATGGCTGGGCATTTCGGCCACGTTGCTTGGTTTATTTCACTGGCTTTGTTACCAGATACCGAAATGGATGATCGCACTTGAGCTCCTGACTAAACCTAATCGGCTCAATGGCTCTGGCCCACAGGGGAACTTGTCGGGTTTTGCGCTTTGGGTAAAAGAGATGCGCCCGATTGGGTTAGCCATTGGCGAATGGGGGTTCTACTCATTATTGCTGCTGGTGGGTGTATCACTGTGGCTAACCATTAAATACAAACCGTTTCGCTTATCGCACCGTTTGATGGCGGTGGTGTACCTTTTGCTGGCTGGGCATTCGGTATTATTGTTGAAAAAGGCGTATTGGGGCTGGCCGATTTATTGGTTAGTGTTGATGTTTATTGCGCTTGGCTCCGCGGCAGCAGTCTACAGTTTGCTTGGATTTGTGGGCCGAAATGCACGTTATTCAGCGAAGATTAGCGCATGCCACTACTGCGCAGCGAGCCAAACGTTAGATTTAAGAATTAAGATGGAGAAACCTTGGCCCGGACACAAAGCAGGGCAGTTTGCCTATTTGAGTTTTATTGGCGAAGAGCCGCATCCGTTTACTATTGCTTCGTACAATGAGGCTAATGAGCTGCGATTTTTGATCAAAGAGCTCGGCGATTTTACCACAGGCCTTTATAAGAGAATTACCGTGGGTGAGCCGATTGAGGTCGAAGGTCCATATGGACGATTTGAGTTTTATAGTGATAGGCCACAAGTCTGGATTGGTGGCGGTGTCGGCATCGCTCCATTTATGGCTGGGTTAGATTATTTACACACGGTAAAAGCGCATCCGGCTACTTATCTGTTTTTCTGCTGCCACCATGCAGAGCAAGCCCTGTGTGATGAGCTTAAGCAGAAAGCATTGCGTGCAGGTGTCTCCCTCACAGTGATTGATTCAAGCATTGCGCCGCATTTGTCTGCCGAGACTATTGCTCGCCAGTGTGGTGATTTAAGTGGTTTTGAGTTTTTCTTTTGTGGCCCTGTTGCGTTTTCACGGACTTTAAAACAGGCGTTGAAGCCTTACCATGTAGACGTTGAAACTCAGTTCCATGAAGAGTTGTTTATGATGCGTTGAGTATTTG
>NZ_CAWNIB010000057.1:0-8211 GCF_963874405.1 Vibrio sp. V08_P9A1T1 | reverse complement strand
AAGCCGAGCAGATGGCTAGATAATCACAGTTCAGGACAAAGAATATGAAAGAAACAACCTTTGATTTTGTAAATAATGAAGAAGAAAACTTATCTTTATTGGATAGTAAAGGAATCGAGCAGAAACTCGCCCAATTACGTCAGTCTAAAAAGGTAACAGTGACGCAACTTAAAGAAATTTATGATTTGGGTGTTAACTTTTACAACCAATTACAGTTTAAAGAAGCCGAAATTGTTTTTTCTGCTTATACCTCTCTTAATCCTTATGATCACCGTGGTCCCGGTTGTTTAGCGGCGATCTATTTAGAAAAGGGACAATTTAAAAAAGCATTGGATATACTCAATGTATTAAAAACATACCCCACCAATGATTTGGATGAAACGGTGTTAAATATTGCGTTATGTCATTATAAGTTAAATGAACATCTGCAAGCAGCGGCAATGTTATTAATTGTACAAGTTCAAAATTTAAATGAATTTTACGAAAAACGTTATGCCTACTTGCATCAACAGTTGCAACCCTATATTTAATAGGCTGATGGTTGAATTAAATTATAGCTTATGTTTGATGTGTTTGCTTTATGTGAACATTTTTAATATCAAATAAGAAAAATGAAATGGAAAAATAGGAGCAGCCATGCAAGTTAATTTATTTAATAGACCACTTCAGTCGTTGAATGTTCAAGACCAACATGATGAAGCGCACAACATCTCATTAGAGAAAAACCTTAAGACTCTTGATAAAGCACAGGCTGAATTATCTAAGATTGATAAGAAAATTGCGTCATTAAATAAGCAATCGGCCAGCGTTGAAACGTTAGCAATGCTCGCAGCACAACAAAAGCAAGTCGTGTTGGCGATGTTACGTGGAAACCCAGAAATGGCCATCGCTGCACTATTAGCTCAAGGCATTGAAAAATATGGAGATCAATTAGCGGACATTCAAGCATGGACGAACGGTGGCGCTGCGATGTTTGATGCGGCTATGTCGGAGATGTTTGATAGCTTAGTCGCAAGTGGATCAACCGACGGCTATACACTGGAAGATTTATTCCAACTTGCAATTATGGATTTTATGTCTCATGAGTACCCATCTACATCGGTACTGGATTCGATTATGGGGCATTTCCTTGAGAGTACTGGATCCGGATCCCATGGTTACCACGAAGGCTGGGATGGGGATGGTTTCGCCAGGGAGTCCGATGCGTTGTTTGATCATTTATTAAATAATGCGCCAGCGGGTAGCTTGTGTCATGACATTCTGACCTACATGAATGGTACGTGTGGTGGGAAAAGCGCTTTAGCCAATCAGCTTCGAAATAATTTTGATAATGCGGGGGGCTTTGTTTGTGACAGTACCTACCCGTCAGGTATGGGGCTCTCCCCAATGTTACGGTTTGCGATAATGTCAGGTTATCTTGCTGCTAACCCTGATATTGACCAAGCTACGATTGAAATGTTTTTAACGATGCCGATTGCGGATTTGAATACTTTCATTAGTGATACGACGACATACTCTTCTGCAATAGAGTTTCTTTTTGATAATGATGGTTATCCTGGTGACGATGGTTTTGGTAATCCATCGGGTTGGCGCCCTGCTGGTCCTCAAAATAATCATGCAGTTATTGACTGGAATGGTAACGGCCTGTCCTTGCCGTATTTTGAAAATTTATACGCCACTTTCCCCGCTCGTGAGCTAACAAAAGAAGAATTAAAGGAAGTGAATCGCATTGGCGATCAGATCCAAATGTTGCAAGAAACCTTGAAATATTGGTTATCGATAATGCGTGATGAACAGTTAGCTGCGGCACGGAATATTTAAGCGTAAGAATTCAATAAAATAAAAGGGCATGCCACTGCCGGGGGACATGCCGCTCGTGCCACGAGAAATGTGTTGCTATCAAAGAGGACGCAAAATCCCGGCTAATAACATGAAGGGAAAACTCATGAGTACATTCATGAATACCATCTCAGCGCCGGTCTATGTCAGCGCAGTAGAAGATGAAAGCCAAGATGTTCAACGTCAACCTGCGCAACGTGCAGCAGTAAGTGATATGACGCCAAATCAACCACTTCCTGGTAGTGCAGTTTCACTTAACGCGTTATGGCGTTTGATTGAAGATGCAATGAAAGAAGTGGCCAATGCGACCTCAGGGACTGGTAAAGAGAACTCTGCGGCGAAAAAATCACTGATTGATGTGCAAAAAGAGTCGCAAATTAAGCAGCTTAAAGATCGTGAAAAGCAGATTGAAGACCAGAAAAAAGCGCAAGCGAAACAGAGTTTTTGGAGCAAATTCACGATGGCTTTGGGTTTCATTGCTGCGATTTTGATTGCACCGTTTAACCCTGTGATGGCGGCCATTATGATCGTTACTATGGTTGCGTCGATTGTCATTCCTAAAATTGCCGATGAAATCATGAAATCGGCAGGTGTTCCGCAGAATGTCCGAGATAAAGTCAAAATGGGGCTTGAAATCGGCATTGGCATCGTTGGTATGTTGGTCAGCTTTAACCCAGCGCAATTGGTTAAGAATGTGGCGAAAATGGCTGCGGATACGGCGATAAAAGCGGCGACGATGGTTGAGCGCACTGTTGTGGCTCTACGCAGTATGTTGGTGAATTTAAACCCAGCTAAATTAGCGGCAATGCTCGGTAAGTCTGCGGCTAGTAGCGCTTCGAAAGCGACTAAGTTGTTAGATACAGCGATTGATGCGCTTAAAGCTTTTAAAACAACCGCACTGACGGCGACCAAAGAGGCGCTATCTAAAGCGGCTGATAAGGTTGCTCAGGTTGTTGAGCATGCATTAAATGCGATTAAACAGATGAAAGCCACCTTGCTTAAAGCATTAGACAGTGCGGTTGATAGTATTAAGTCAGCAGGTTCAGCACTGAAAGAACAGCTAACCAGCTTAAGCAAAGCTGTCGATAAAGTATCGGCGTCTATTGATGACTTACTCGCCAGTCTGAAGAGTTTAAGTCCTTCAAACTTGATGAATAAAATGTCGCAAATGGTCGATAAAATGTCTGATTTGCTCAATTCACTCAAAGCGATGCGCCCAAGTCAATTGGTGACTAAAGCCAAGCAAATGCTAGATGATGTCGCAGATGCACTCAAAGATTGGATGACGAACAGCGAGAAAGTCGCTCTGCGTACGACTCGTGTGAATCAGGCTGTTGAGGTGAGCTCAAATGTTACGTCTGTCGTGAGTATGGGTTATGGCATCAAATCTGCCGATATCAGAAAAGATATGGAGATTGCACAAGCAAAACAGGAAGCATTGGAGACTCAAATCCAACAGATCTTAATGATGCTTTCTCAAGCGATGCGTGCCGTCACTCACGCCTTTGAATCACTGTCTAAAACCAGCAGCGATTTCCGTGAATTTAACGATAAAATGATTTCGACCCATATGTAATCTGGAGATAACTAAATGAGTTCTATTGTATTTAATACCCAACCTTCGGATATTACATTTGCTGAAAAATCACACGCTCGAAACGCAGTAGCGGTTAATGAAAAGCAGTGGAATAGCTACAGTGAGAAACTGGACAAAGTTGAAACAGGCTCAGTTTCAATGAGTGACCTTCTGGCTTTGCTTGCTCAAATCATTGAATCATCTCAACGTTTACGTGCCCAAATGATGCAAAATCGCATTACTGAAGCGGTGGCGACGAGTGATTTAGCGGTTAAGCTTTCGGGCGATAAATGCAGCGACGCACAGCGGAAATTCGGTATTACACTTGCCGCTTCCGTTGCGACGATGGCCATGTCTACGGCGGCAACAGTACGCATGGGTCAGAGCAAAACATTGAAAGATAAGCATGTTACGGATTTAACGAAAGGTAAAAATACCTCAGTGAGTTCATTGGATTCACGCTCGGTGAATAAGTTTACCGCTAATCTGCAAGAAGGCCGTACTGCCAAATACCGTTCTGTTTCACAAATGAGTGAAATGGCCAGCAGTATGGTAGGTAATGTCAATGAAATGCAACATGCCGATCAAGTTCGCAAGCAAGAGGAAACTCAAGCGAGCAAAGAGTTGAAAGAGAAATTTGACTCACAACTTGACCAGTATATTCAAGATTTAACCCAAGAAGCGGTGAAACTGAATGAGATCTTGGATTCAGTAGCCAAAGCAAGCTTGGTACACAACCGATAACCGGAGTAGGAGCGAGCTTCGGCTCGCTCTATTTTATCTATGCGTAGTGTGTCAATTTCTATTTTAGCGAAGACTGAACGGGTCTCAGATGTTTCTCCGACAAAGCAAACTCGTGAAGATAATCAGCCCAAGCGAGTAAGAGATGTAAAGCAAGCGGAAAAACGAACGAAGAAACATCCACGGTTGTTTCGCATTCGGCGTAAGTTGATGACGCCTCAGCATCAACGCCAGTTTGCTAGGATGTTGAACAGTTATCAATTAAAAGCATTAAGAGATTGGCAAGGTTTTGCCGATACCATCACTGATATCAAATCACTCAATGATGCGCAGCACTTTATTTTGCAAGCCGCTCAACATTCAGAACACCTTTATCCTGCAGCTCTTCGTAACAAGATAAAACAATACCTCAATTCTTTGGGAGTTATTGCTGAGGAGATGGAAGCAGACAGTGGAACGTTGCAACAGTTAGTGGCTTATGAACATTATCTTGAAGGCCTACTTTCGTTGCTGGCATTGTGCAGGAAATACGATACACGAGAACGTAACGGTCCGAAATTAGCGCGTAAAAAAGAACATGATGATGAAAAATAAGCAAACTCGCATGACCCATTGTCAATTAGAAAATAAGTCACTGGATCCCTACGAGATTTTGAAAAGTAAATCTCAACGTTTGAGTTGGAATCGCTTATCGGATGCCGAGATCTATCTCGATAAGAAAGCCGTGGTTTCTTGGTTTGAACGACTAAGAAATTATTCAGAAGGAACCGTTAAGGCCATTATTGTCGAAGGAATTCTAGAAAGTCAGTTCCACAACATTACTTTTATTCTGCGTCTTGTTCAGAGCCCGGATTTTAAAACGATGACCTCAAAAGAGAGTTATCAGTTGCTGTATGAGATGGTGTGCGAAATACCACAAGGTATCCGGGATTGGATCGACGAAAAAGATTATTTAATGAGCCGCGATGTACTTGCGCTCCTTTCACGAAATCGGTGACGAGTATGAAACAACAGACAACAGTAACGGTAGAAGCCCGTTATCAATTGACATCAGAACTTTGCAGACAAATCAACAACGTTGCAGGGCATCAATTTGATAATCAATCGATAACGCTTGATTTTATTGCCCCCCATTTTGCGCCTGATTTTGCCGAAGATTTGCTGGAGATTCGTGTTATGCACATCGGAATCGAAGCGAAAGGTTATGTTCGTGCCTCAGAAGCGGAACGCTTGATTGGCGTTGAAGTGAAGTATTTAGACAACGATTATCTCGCCTACTTAATGACGCAAACCGTAGCGTCGAAAGGTGTGCATTATCAAGGTTACCAGTCTTATCCGCATGAGTCGGGGATTGCTCCATTATTTGAATGCGTCCTAACCTGCGATGATTTGCAGGCCACGCTTTATTTGGATATTGCATCGTTGGATATTGATGATGATGGGCTTGAATTACAACCTATCCAGCTGTCGGAGGATCTGCGTTTGACGGTGAATTGGTCACCCTTTGAGACCTATCTTGATACTCAGGAGATCCTTGAGTTGTCTGATGAAGATTTAGTCTGGGTGTTTTCGAAATAAATGCCAGTGACACTCAACGAAATAGAGCAGTTTTTACTGCACATAGAACAGAATGAAGAGGTTGTATTTGAACAGTATACAAACTACTTACTTCTTCCTATCGTGCCTTTTTTTCAGTTGGTTCATGTACAGAATACGCAGCAGGTTATTAATGGCTTACTGTGTTTTGAGCCAGCATCAAATGGTTTTTTGATCCGGGTGGATGGTTATCTGACCTTAGCTTGTGAAGATCACAGCATAAGAGACGATGACCTTCGCCGCATCACTATTCAATTATTAGAGACAATGAGGTTTTAGTATGCCGCATCCAATTAGTCATATCAGTTCAGTATCACCAGCCCAATCTCTGCACTCTGCAACAGATTCTCCCGTTTCTTCGGCGAGCCCAGAGCCGTCTGCGCTTGGGAGTCAAGAGCCACACTTAGCGTCAAATCAGCCTCCACAGACTCCAGATAGTGCTTTACCTACCGCCTCAGTAATCGATGCAGAAGATCCTCCAGCAGAAAGATTGACAAGTTCTACCACTGACTCAGAAGCACAAGCGAATAAAAAGAAGACTCACAAAAAATCGAATCGATACGCTAATCAACCCAAAGCGAAAGCTCATATAGGCGCTTGTGCGTTTGGTGGTATTACCTTGGGTATTCTGGCAGGCCCGATAGGGCTAGTTTTTGCCGCCGCTTACATTAATGCTATGTGTGGAGCCATGTATGGTGGCTCAGAATATTTTACCGGGGATAAAACTAAGCATCCAAAAACAGAGCCAGAACCACAGCCTGAAAATACCCCCCCTAGGCACAGGCCAAATCCTAACTCGGTACCATCTGAAGAAGGACGTAGGCCCGATGAGTCAGACACCGAACAGGGAAGGGAACATGTTGGTCAACCAAATGCAACCATTGGTAGTAATAACTTTATTTTTGCTCCGACTAATATTTTTGCTCCAACTATCATTACTTCTCCAACCACTACGGAAGGTAATGTTTATTTTTTCCGTGAAGATGATAAAAATCATAAATCGACCACCGAGCAGAAAACGTCATCTACCGCTTCTCAAACCAACAATAGTTCACAAGGTTTTTCAACTTCGGAAGTAAAAAAAGTAGTCGGGGTGAGCACGCTAAATCGTCAGCAGGCAACTGCGGATAAACCAGCGTCAGTCGCGGCTGGTGTTGAGGAATTTTTTGATAGTTTTGATGGTGATACCGCATTGCATGTTAGGTTTGATGATGGTGTAAATGCCTTTGTACACGCTCCTGAATCGATGACAAGTGATATATTGACTAGGCATTCTCATCTTTTAAATAGGCCATCGTCGACGGTTGTCACTACAGGTAAAGAGAACGATCAAACTGATGCTAAGGAAGTTCAACACCCTAAAACGTCTCAACACCATCGAGCGGATGGTTTTGATCAAATGCTGGATGCGCAAATAGCCCATTCACAGAATAGTGCGCGCCTAGTGGCTAATGAAGAAAAACCATCGATAGGTAAAGATGGCACTCATAGCTGGCAGCTACAGCAACAAGGAAGTTGGGAGTTAAAATCCATTGACTCAGTAAATGCTAAAACAGTTCAACAGCAGGGATTCGATAGAGCTGATGGTGCGCCAACTTCTTCAGGAAGTGCGTTCGAGAGGCTTGATATGGAGTTAAAGAAACGTAATCCTCAACCATTTGACACTTTGCCGATTACGCCGCAAGACATAACGGAAAATAGGCCATCGTCGACGGTTGTCACTACAGGTAAAGAGAACGATCAAACTGATACTAAGGAAGTTCAACACCCTAAAACGCCTCAACACCATCGAGCGGATGGTTTTGATCAAATGTTGGATGCGCAAATAACCCATTCACAGAATAGTGCGCGCCTAGTGGCTAATGAAGAAAAACCATCGATAGGTAAAAATGGCACTCATAGCTGGCAGCTACAGCAACAAGGAAGTTGGGAGTTAAAATCCATTGACTCAGTAAATGCTAAAACAGTTCAACAGCAGGGATTCGATAGAGCTGATGGTGTGCCAACTTCTTCAGGAAGTGCGTTCGAACGGCTTGATATGGAGTTAAAGAAACGTAATCCTCAACCACTTGATACTTTGCCGATTACGCCGCAAAACATAACAGAAAAGTTGGAGGTTATGCGAGAGAGCTCCGAGAAGGTGATGAAGCTAGAGCGACAATATTCCAAGCCGCTAGCAACTAAGGAGTTAACGGTGGAGACTTCTTCAAACCAGTGGACTAAAGAGATCACCGAAAACGGCCAATCTCGCTGGGTTAAACCAAAACAATCTTCAGGTAATGATAAAGTTTTGCTCACGGGTGGTGCAGTCAGTGGCCTAGGCCAAAACTATACTCAGGGAATTCGTAACAATTTGAAACCACTTGATGAATTGAAAATGGCGCATTTTCAACAGTTAAAAAAAAATATAAAAAATAATAATGAAGCTACACGACAAAGCGTTTTCCATAGTGGAGGGT
>NZ_CAWNIB010000056.1:0-8225 GCF_963874405.1 Vibrio sp. V08_P9A1T1 | reverse complement strand
TAATGAATGTAGACCGTGAACTTGCTGATAAATTACAATTCTTTAATAATGTGATTCACCAAGTTAAGAGTTGATAAAAACAGGCCGTATTTATGCGGCCTGTTTTTTTCGTTATCACTCATGAATCCATGACATAGGGGGTTGGGTGTTTTATCGTTTTAGCGGCACACGTAGTCCAAAGCGCCAACAATGGCGGCGACTTGTGCGTCATTACACTCTTGCGCTGTGACTTTTGGGCTATCTGGGTATACTTCGGTGGTGGTGCCGAAGTAGCAATTTGTGATGCCACCGCATAACCCTAACGCTTTCATTGAGTAATTAATTACTCCCTCTTGAGTGATCGGAGAGCCGATGATCTCGCCTTTACTGTCGGCTGGTGCAATGTGCGTGACTTTGCGTACCGATTCAATAATGGCTGCTTGGAATTCTGGCTGCGGATTTTCCGTATCGCCGACAGTATAAAACCCATCGGGAATCGTATCGGCTTCATATTTAATCCCATCGCGCGCTGCTAGTGCAGGGCGAAACTCGCTTTCATCACTGTCTGTAGTTTCATGCAAATCAATATGCACCAGCACGTCACCTAAGCTTGCGACCCAGCGCATTAAGCTTGCAGACTCTTCGGCTGGGCTATTGGCGTAAAATGAGCGATTAGGGTCAAGCGCTGATGGGTTCCAACGATTGATCGTTTCATAGCCCCAAGGGCTTACGCACGGGGCAACGGCAATGTTGAAATGAGATTGATACTGCTGTGCTTGAGTCGCTAAAAACTGCAACGCGCCGTGTACTCCGCTGGTTTCGTAACCGTGTACGCCACCTGTGATCAACACCGTTGGTTTGTCAGGGTTCCATGAGCGACTTTTTAAGGCAAATAATGGGTAGCGATCTTTGTCTATTGATAGTGCACCGTATTGCTCTATCTCAAAATCCGTTGCCAAAGCGTTAATTTTCGGCACGACTTCTTGCTGATATTCTCGTTTAATCGTCGTTTGTGCGAGCCACGCTTCGCGTTCTGCTGCTTGCCAAGGTGTGCCTGGCGTACCGATAGGATAAGTATAAACAGAGTACATGAGGGTTCCTTTCTGACTAGTTGCCCACAGAGTAAGAGGTGTTAGTGTCAAGAGCAATCAAAAATACCAAGCTGGATTTACCACAGCCCGTTAACAGGGTTCATTACCTCAACCTGTTTTTGGGGCAATGCAGGTTTGTTAGAGCAAGGAAATAGTCCAACTCTGGCCTGATAACTGAGGTAAATCATTGGCTAAACCGAACGGTCACATCTAAACTGCAACCAGACCAATGCAATTGAGTGAGAACACGATTGGAGAATAGTTTCCCCCTTTCTGAACTAATGATTTCGCTAACGACCGCCTTAGACATGACGGAAGGCCAACCACCGGAGCACTGCATTCGTTGTTGCTGGGTTGGTATGCATATTGGCATGCAATTAGAGCTCGATCAGGCTGAGCTGCATGATCTGTTTTTTACCTTGCTATTGAAAGATGCGGGCTGCAGTAGCAACGCTGCGCGAATTTGCGAGTTGTATGCCACTGATGATCTCGCTTTCAAACGGCGTTATAAAACCGTCGGAACCAGTCTATCGAGTGTGATTAACTTTATCGTCAAAAATACCGGTTCAGAGCAGAGCTGGGCAGAACGTATTTTAACTACCATCGACATTTTGAAAAATGGTAATGATTATGCACAAGAGCTTATTCAAACTCGTTGTACTCGTGGGGCTGATGTGGCGCGAGAGTTGCGATTTAGCGAAGTCGTCGCGCAGGGGATCCACTCACTGGATGAACATTGGAATGGTCAAGGGCGTCCTCAACAGCTAAAAGGTGAAGCCATCCCCCTTTTCTCGCGGATTGCGTTATTAGCTCAAGTATTTGATGTTTTTCAAATGGAACATGATTTGGACGAAGCAATACGCGAGGTTACAGAGCGTAGTGGTGTATGGTTTGACCCACAACTGGTTGAGATTATTGAGCAGTTGGTGGATAACCCGCACTTTGTGGCTAGCCTCAAAGCCTCTGATATCAGCCAACGAGTGATGCATTTACCACCGGCACAAGCGCATCAGCCTTTGGATGAAGCGTATTTAGACTGTATCGTCACGGCATTTGGCAAGATTGTTGATGCAAAAAGCCCCTATACCGCAGGGCACAGTGAACGAGTGGCTGTGTATACTGATTTAATCGCACGACAATTAGCCATTTCGGAAACTGATCGATCTTGGTTGAGACGCGCGGCATTACTGCACGACATTGGTAAGTTAGGGGTCAGTAATGCCATTTTAGATAAACCCGGTAAGTTAGACGATATGGAGTGGAAAGCCGTTCAGGCGCATGCCGCGTTTACTGAACAAATCTTGCGGAAATTATCGCCCTTTAAGACGTTGGCACGTATGGCAGGGGCACATCATGAGAAACTCGATGGTACTGGCTATCCGCGTGGTGTAAACGGTGATGAGATCAGCGTGATGACTCGAATCATCACGACGGCCGATATTTTTGATGCTCTCAGCGCGGAACGCCCTTATCGCTCCGCGATGCCAATTGATAAAGCACTTTTGATCATGCAAGAGAATCTACATACTGCCATTGATCCTGACTGCTTCGCCGCGTTACAGAGCGCTCTGGCTCAATTGCCAGCCGAATATACTCAGTCACTGAGCTAGTGTTCTTTACTGCTTTGCTACTTGAAGCGTCAGCACTGTTGGTGGGATTCTTATCGCTGTGTTTCCCTTCATCAGCGCTTGGTGTTACATTTTGTCACGCTTTGAATAATGAAAATGAATAAGAGAGAATTTGCATGGCAGGCGCGAGCTTACTTACCCTTCTTGATGATATTGCAACCGTGCTCGATGATGTGGCGTTGATGTCAAAAATGGCCGCGAAAAAAACGGCAGGCGTATTGGGGGATGATTTGGCGCTCAATGCTCAGCAGGTGTCTGGTGTTGCCGCTGAACGAGAGATCCCAGTGGTATGGGCAGTGGCTAAAGGCTCATTTCGCAACAAATTAATTTTGGTTCCCGCTGCCTTGCTGATGAGCTCATTAGCCCCTTGGCTGATAATGCCGCTCTTGTTAGTCGGTGGACTTTTTCTCTGCTTTGAAGGGGCAGAAAAAATCTTAGAAAAAGTGTTTCATACCAGCCATCACAGCACCGCTGACGCGGATGAGCGTATGCTCACTGACGTATCGATTGATGACTATGAAAAACGTAAAGTCGCTGGGGCGATTCGGACCGATTTTATTTTATCGGCCGAGATCATCGTGATTGCGTTGGGGACAGTGCAAGGCCATAGCATGGTGACACAAATTTTGGTGGTGAGTTTGATTGCAGTGGTCATGACCATCGGCGTTTATGGTTTGGTGGCAGGCATTGTGAAATTGGACGATTTAGGTTTCTACCTAGAGCGCACTTCAGATGGCGCAGGGCTGCGTGCTCGCTTTGGTAAAGGGTTGATCAGTTTCGCACCTAAGCTCATGAAAGCATTAACTGTAGTGGGTACCGCCGCGATGTTTTTAGTGGGCGGTGGCATTGTGGTGCACAACGTCCCTTTTATTCACCACGTGCTTGAACCTGTGATTGCAGCCGTTGCTGAACTCTCTTTATTAGCAGTAGTGATGCCAACCTTGCTTAATGGTTTCGTTGGTTTACTCGCCGGGCTGGCTGTGGTTGCACTGTGGGAGATGGTGAGTAAATTGAAATCGTCCCATTAATTTTTTTTATGGTGAAGATAACCATATTGAATGGTGATTTGCCCGCAGACGAATAGACTAGCGCTTTTCGTTTTTGGCAGTTCCCATTATGCAGTGTGCGTTTTTTGATCAACAGCGGTGCCGTTCTTGTACTCATTGCGCGGTTTCTTATTCAGAGCAGGTGAAGCGCAAAGATTTGGCACTAAAAGCGCTGTTTTCAACGCAGATGCCACAGCAGTGGCTAGAACCTGTCATAAGTGAAGAGACGGGTTTTCGTAACAAAGCGAAAATGGTGGCTCTTGGCGCGGCTCATGCACCGATCTTGGGTGTTGAATCCATGGTTGATGGGCAATCAACGCCCGTGTCGTTAGTGCAATGTGCTCTCTACCCACAAGAGACACAAGCGCTATTAACTTATCTACAAGATTGGATCCGTAGCTCGGGTATTCCTCCCTATAATAAAGCCAAGAAGAAAGGCGAACTCAAATACATATTGCTCACACGCAGCGAATATTCAGGTGAGTTTATGCTGCGTTTCGTACTGAGAAGCCGCGAAGCTTTAGGCCGAGTTGAGCAAAACCTCGCGCGGCTTCAGGCGCAGTTTCCAACCATTCGCGTCGTCTCAGTTAACCTTCAACCCATCCACATGGCGCGCCTAGAAGGTGAAGAAGAGATTTTTTTAACCGAGTGTGAGTATTTGATTGAGCAGTTTAATCAGGTGCCTATGGTTATCCGCCCGAAAAGTTTTTTCCAAACCAACCCGCATGTAGCGAAGCAGTTGTACGCGGCGGCGCGTGATTGGGTGAGAGAGATAAACCCAAGTCATATGTGGGATCTGTTTTGTGGCGTGGGCGGTTTTGCCCTACATTGTGCCAGTCCAACTACGGCAGTCACAGGAATTGAAATTGAACCAGAAGCGATCGCCAGTGCTAAACGCTCTGCCAAGACGATGGGCATTACCAATTTAGACTTTGCTGCGCTGGATTCTGCCCAATTCTCACAAGCTCAATCAACCGCGCCTGAGCTGGTGCTAGTCAACCCTCCGCGTCGTGGTTTAGGGTCTGAATTGGTTGAGCGATTGGTGGCTTTATCACCCAAACACATCATTTACTCAAGCTGTAACCCGCAAACGCTAATCACTGATATGCAAGGTATGGTGGGCTACTTACCTAAAAAACTGCAATGGTTTGATATGTTTCCACATACCGATCATAGCGAAGTGATGGTGCTGTTAGAGCGTCAGCCTAAGCTGAGATAAGCGCTGTGTGGTGCAAAAATGATAATGATAAAGAGAGGGAAGCCGCGGCTTCCCTTTTTGATGCATTAATGAGCTATTTTACTGCCCACGCGACCGTTTCACCGGCGCGGATCGGCACCACAATATCTGAGCCAAATGGCATACTTTCAGCAACTGGCCACTCTTCTTTGACCAAAGTAACGGTGTCGTTATTACGGGGTAGGCCGTAAAAATCAGGGCCATTGTGACTGGCAAACGCTTCAAGGTTGCCAATTTTACCAACTTGCTCAAACACCTCAGCGTATAACTCTAAGGCTGCGTGCGCTGTGTACGATCCAGCGCAGCCGCAAGCGGCTTCTTTTTTGCCTTTGGCATGAGGCGCAGAATCAGTACCCAAGAAAAATTTCTTATTGCCCGATGTCGCTGCCTGAATCAGCGCAAGCTGGTGGGTGTTGCGCTTAAGGATTGGCAAACAGTAAAAATGAGGGCGAATACCACCAGCAAGCATGTGATTGCGGTTATAAAGTAGATGATGCGCCGTGATCGTTGCCGCTACATTCTGGTTCGCATTTTTTACAAACTCGGCAGCATCGGCGGTGGTGATGTGTTCTAACACTATTTTCAGATTTGGGAAATCATTAACAATAGGAGCAAGCACTGTATCGAGGAAGGCTTTTTCTCGGTCAAAAATATCCACATCGTGAGCGGTTACTTCGCCATGAATCAGCAGCAGCATGCCAACGTCTTGCATCGCTTCCAATACAGGGTAAATATTTTGAGCGCAGGTTACGCCAGAATCTGAATTGGTGGTCGCCCCAGCCGGATAAAGTTTGGCTGCCACGACAGCGCCAGAAGCTTTGGCTTTGCGGATCTCATCAGGTGTCGTGTTATCGGTGAGATAAAGCGCCATGAGTGGCTTGAAAGAATCACGTGGTTTTTGCGCCATGATGCGCTGTTGGTACGCTAATGCTAATTCTGTGGTGGTGATCGGCGGGACCGTATTGGGCATGATCAGTGCGCGGCCGTTGTAGCGACTGATGTCTCGTACTGTATCGGCCAACACATCACCATCACGTAAGTGAACATGCCAGTCGTCTGGACGAGTAATTGTTAATGTTTTCATTGGTTGCTCCCACCGGAAAATAAATTGATTGGAGCTTAAACGGGCTTCGCTTTTAATGTGCGCGCAATCGCTTACGTTTAAGCGACAGGATGATAGAGGAAACAGGGGTGAATTTCATCCTTTTATTTTCCATAGGGTTAGCCAGCTTTGGCGATTTCCATTATCATCGCGTTATAAAAATACCTTCAAAAAAGCATAAGGATAGGCCATGTCGTCAGCTCAACTTTCACAAATTAACGTTTACCCAGTCAAATCGATAGGTGGTATCGCGCAGTCCACCGCTTGGGTTGAAAAACAGGGGCTGGCTTTTGATCGGCGCTTTATGATCGCGTTAGCTGATGGTTCAATGGTCACTGCACGTAAGTATCCAAATATGGTTAAGGTGAATTCAATACTGGTTGCGGATGGTTTGATCTTCACGGCGGTGAACCAATCTCCGTTAAAACTGCGTTATGCAGATTTCAAAATGCAACCTTCTCCAGCGCAAGTGTGGGACGATAACTTTACCGCTTACACCACAACCGATGAAGCGGATGATTGGTTTAGCCAAGTGTTAGGCCAGCGTGTTGAGTTGCTGTTTACCGGAGAGCAATCAAACCGAATGCGTGAAAAAGTGGGTCACAATGTCAGTTTTGCTGATGGCTATCCAGTGCTGGTCATCAGCCAAGCTTCACTTGATGAACTCAATCGCCGCAGCCCTGAAGTGCACAGCATGGATCAATTTCGTACCAATCTAGTGGTACGAACCGATGAGCCTTTCGCTGAAGACAGCTGGAAGCGGATCCGAATTGGTGAGGTAGAATTTGAAGCGGTAAAACCTTGCGAACGCTGTATTCTCACTACTGTTGATGTGAATAAAGGGGCTTTTCGTCCAACCAAGGAGCCGCTAAGAACCTTGTCACAATTTCGTGCCAACGAAAGAGGTGGGGTGTTTTTTGGGCAAAATTTAGTCGCAAAAAATGAGGGGATGATTCGAGTTGGCGACAGCGTTGAGGTGCTTGAGTACAAAGAGAAAGAGTTTTATCGAGATTTGGGCATGAGTCACCATGTGATGACCTGTGTTGAGCGTGAAGCGATTGCGCGTGATTTTGTCACGTTCTGGCTAGAGCCGAAAAAGGGTGAAATGCCAAATTATCAACCTGGGCAGCACCTACCAATCGAAGTTGTGATCGATGGCGAGAACGTGGCGCGCCGCTACACTTTGTCATCTAGCCCATCGCGCCCGGGTCGGTTAGCGATTTCAGTCAAACGTATTGATGGCGGTAGAGTTTCTAACTGGTTGCTTGATCACTTGCGGGTAGGAAGTACATTGACCACGCAATCACCGGATGGCTCGTTTCATCTGTCGACTCAGCACCAACAACCGTTGTTACTGTTGTCGGCTGGAAGTGGCGTGACGCCTATGTTATCGATGTTGCGCTATCTTGCCGATAATCAACAAATTCAAGATGTGGTCTTTTATCATCAATGCCGCAGCGTTGAGGATATTCCTTGCCGTGTTGAACTTGAAGCGCTTAAGCAGCGACATCCGGGGTTGAAAGTCTTCATTTCTCTGACTCAAGCTTCAGTAGATTGGTTTGGCCTGAAAGGCCGGCTCTCTTTATCTCACCTTAAGCAAATCCAACATGTGACTGCTCGCCAAGTGTTTGTGTGTGGGCCTGATGGTTTTATGCAGAAAGCAAAAAGCTTATTGTTGAAAAAAGGGCTTGCGGAAGAATCTTACCACCAAGAAGCATTTGGTGTGGTGCACACCGTCGCAGCTGAGCTGAAAACGTTACAACTGAGCGTCAATGGCCATGTATTTGAGGGTAATAACCAAACGACCTTATTAGATCAAGCCGAAGCCGCTGGCATTGCGATTGCCAACAGTTGCCGAGCAGGGTTCTGTGGTGCGTGCAAGGTGACTGTGCAGTCGGGCAAAGTGCATCAACCTGACGTGCCAGCACTGCCTGAGCATGAACGTCATCTTGGTTTCGCTTTAGCGTGTTGTTGTATTCCTGAAACCGATATTGAGGTTGTAAACTAGTTTTCGCCTCACGCTGTTGCACTACAGTGACTTTGTCCAATAAAAATGCCTCTTGGGTCAGTGTTGACCGCAAGAGGCGTGACGTTGCTAGTGATTTTTATTCGAAACCGTTTCAGTCTCTTCAAAGTGACTCT
>NZ_CAWNIB010000055.1:0-32447 GCF_963874405.1 Vibrio sp. V08_P9A1T1 | reverse complement strand
ATAAACTCTGCATTCAACACATCTGTTGCTGTAAACATGCGTTTTCCTCAATCTCACTCCCGAAAAAGGTCGGGTTTCCTGCAATGGCTGGCAGTGTATTTTGAGCGCGAGAAGAATACTTGTCAAAAACTCCGAGTTTTTTGCTAAAAACTCTGGCTATTAACAAAATAAAAACACAATCACATCAATTGACATCATGCACAAAGCAGAAAATAGCAACATTGTTTCCAAAATTTAACCAAAGGTGCACGTGTTGCCGATAGTTCAAGGCAAGCAATATAAAAATGATGTGGGAATTACAAACAAAAAAGAGGCAGGGATATAAAGAATTAGCGACGACACAATTTTCGGTATTGCGATGGGGAAATACCTTGCAAGCGAGTAAATGAATGAGTGAAGGTACTTTGTCCAGAAAAGCCCGTTAATTCCGCAATTTGACCAAAACTCAAACAACCTTGCTCAATCAAATCTTTTGCCATATCAATTCGTTTACCTAACAAATATTGATGAGGCGTGATCCCCATTTGTTCTTTGAACAACATATGAAATTGGCTTTCACCTAAATAAACGCGGCCCGCTAATTGAGCGACTGAAATTTTACGACCAAGATGCAGATCGATATAACGATCAATCGCTTCAAGATCAAAACGAGACTCTTTGCGATGCGTTTCAAATACAGAAATATGGCGTTGCAGTAATGCCATAACGGTGTCATTGCAGGCACGGCTCAACAGTAAATCATCAGGACTCGATTGCATCTCTTTAACTAGCAATTGGATCAGCTTTTGGATTTGCCCATCCAGCTGAAAGTAAATATCCGCATTCGACAACTCATTCATTTTTTGTAAAAGCAAAGGGTCATCTCCACAGGAGATTGGAAGGTTAAGCACTAAAATATCCGACTGCCCAACGACACCACCAAACGCATGGCCAGTTCCAGAGGTAACGACACAACCTTGCCCCGGCCCCACCAAATTGCCTACACCCTGTACTTCAAACTCAGCTTGGCCTTTTAATCCGATAACGACTTGGGTATAACTATGATCATGACACTCCATGTACGAGGGTAATGTCACTAACTCTGCCGGCCTAGGCGACAAAACTTTGTCATTTTGTTGATAGTTAGATAGCTTAGCCGAAGAAAAGTCACTCATATTGCTGCATCATGGTTGAGGTTAGAAGCTGATGTTATAACAAAACTATCAGGAGCGAAAACAAAGCTGTATTTTTTTAAAAATTAAACATCAAAGTGCATATGAAGCTTAAGTTTAGGGGTGAAATGAGATCGATTTTTCAAAACGGAACAATGATCAAGTGCACATAAATTACGGTCAATGTGTGTTCAATCCCAAAACCCCTAAATAGATCGAAAATAGAGACTTGCATATTTCGCTATTAGGCTCAAAATGAAGATGCACAATTATAAAATTTACAAAATCAGTCACCTAGTAATAGATTTAAGTGAATTTTGCTATTGTTCGGAATAAATTTTGCATTATGAATACAGCTTATCCATTAAAGCTGTCAAAAGTTTGTCTTTCCCACTTTTGTGGTTAAACGTTAATTTGTTGCAGGGACCTATGATCACACGTCGCATCCCAGCGCTATTGCTTGCGCTAAGCCCTTTTTGGGTATCTGCATCGGTGTACGCGGAAGAAGTTATTCAGGTAGATCCTGTCACCGCTATCGATGAAAAAATGACTACTAAACAGACGGAAATCGACGCGATTTCTGCAGAATACGAAGCAGAGGGAGCCAAGCTTCAACAACTTAAAAATGAACATGTTCGTATTAAACGAGAAAGTGAAGAACTTGATGCTAAACGCAATCGAGCCAAGTCTGCTTTGGACAAACAATATAGCCGTCTTTTAGATGATCCAGACACAGATTTAGCCTCGTTTCAAAAGAAGTACCAAGAAACATGGGCATCAGTGAAGCAGAACCAAGCTGAAGGCCTTGAGAATAATCAAGCGATGACCGAAGTTGAAATGCGCTTGTCTCAAATCAAACAGAAGCAAGCTCGTCTCAGTAATGAGTATGCGAACCTCGAAGAGTCGCGCATTGAAGCTAGGGTCAAACGTCTCGAAGCCGAACTGCGTGAAAGTAGTGTTCTTGAAACTGGCTATAAAACCACCTGTTCAACGACAATGACACTCGGTGAGTGTTCAAATCAGGGACAGCACCTTACCAAACAAAAAGCGGTAAAAACGTTTCGGGCCAAGTTGCTTGATGACCTAACCGAATCGGTCATTGCCAAGCAAAACCTGAAAGGCGTGGAACTTAACATCCATGTACAAGATAGCCAAATTATTCGCAGTGGTTTTGAAGGCAACAACGAATACTTCACCCAAATGCAAGCTCAGCTTCAAGCGAAACCAGAAGCGGTGGCTGCATGTAAACTGCTTAACGTGTCAACTCGATACTGTTTAAAAGGCGGCGTGTCTGAAGGTACGCAAAAAAATGACAAACAGTGGGCAAATGTGACCGTAAGGTCGGATCAATACAACGATGCCGTAACCATCAACGGTATTAACTACGGCAGTACACCTGTTGAGATTGTTTTG
Organism: Vibrio sp. V08_P9A1T1; assembly: GCF_963874405.1. Taxonomy (NCBI): domain Bacteria; kingdom Pseudomonadati; phylum Pseudomonadota; class Gammaproteobacteria; order Vibrionales; family Vibrionaceae; genus Vibrio; species Vibrio sp. V08_P9A1T1. The sequence continues at coordinate 29,883 of NZ_CAWNIB010000055.1, read as the reverse complement.
CCCAATGGCCGCCACCAAGTTACCGTCTCTAAAGATGGCTACGAAACCTACAACCGGGTATTAACAATTAACGGCAATGATACGGTTTGGATAAAGCTAAGACCGAATAAAGAGGGTTAATTACCTCAAAAAAACTCTGTTTTTCTGTCGTAATTCACAAAGATGCGGTTAAAACGCCATTTTGTCATTAAGTTATTGAAAGATGACTTCAGACAAAATGGTGTTTTCGTTTAGAATAGACACAATGAACTAATAACTTAACTGAAGTAGATAATAATGCGACAAGGTTTACCCGCTCTCTTATTAGCACTTTCGCCTTGCTTAGTGGCAACATCGACGATGGCAGAAGGAACGCCTTCCTCAGTAATTGCCATTGATGATGCGTTGTTTACTAAACAGTCCGAATTACAGGCAGCCCAGAAGGCCACCCATGAACAACAAGTGGTTGTGAACAACCACAACAGTGAGTTAGACAGGCTAACAAAGCAAGCCCAATTATTTGATAAGGCACTTGCAAAAGCAAAAACTGACTTAGAACGCGATTACATGAAAATGATTGATGATCCTGAACTGGACATCATGCCTTCACAAAATGCCTACCAAGCAGCTTGGGCTAATGTAAAGCAGAATCAAAAAAACCGTTTAGAAGCAGAGCAAAAACGCCAAGAGTCAGAAGCACTGCTGGCACAAAAAAGGGCCGAGCAGAACACGGTCAGCAAAAATATCAATGAGCTAGAACAGCATAAATTACGCGCGCGAGTTGAGCGCTTAAGAGATGAACTCAAACAGAGTAGCACCGAGAAAGTTAGCTTTACTAACGCTTGTAGTGCCGATATGACATTGGCTCAATGCTCGAAACAGACCACTGACTTAGCGCTCCAGAAAGCGGTAAACCAGTATCAAACCAAGTTAATAGAGGCCACAAGTGAGGCCAAGCTCGTCCAACAACATCTGGCCAATGTCTCTTTTAATATTCATGTACTGCGCCATAAAACCGTAGATTCAGGTTTCTACAATGGCAATAAGTACAAAGCCGTACTAGATGTTCAACTTGATGCAAGACCGGATGAAAACACACCATGTCGGTTGTTGAATGTCGAATCACAATACTGTTTCGCTCCAGGCGAATACTCAGCCAATACAGAAAAACAGAAAGAAATTGCTTGGGTTACCCTATCGATTCGCTCGAACCAATACAGTGATAAAGTCTCTATCGATAATGTGAACTATGGCAGTACTCCCGTCGAAGTGATGCTTCCAGTGGGACCGCATATGATTACGATTGAGAAAGAAGGGTATTACTCATTTAATCAAGAGCTGAAAATCACCTCAGATCATACATTAAGAGCGAACCTACGAGAAAAAGACAACCTACTTAAACCTGGACATAAATTTGCTGATTCCCTCAAAGGGGATATTAAAGCTCCTGAGTTAGTCACTTTGATCTCAGGCGAATATTTGATTGGCGAGCACGCATCGAAACAAGTTTTCCTTGATCATGCTTTCGCAATTGGTTCAACCCCCGTAACTGTGGGTCAATTTGAAACCTTTGTGAATCAAACCACCTACCAAACTGATGCTGAGCTACAAAAACTGTGCACAGCAGTCGCCGAATCTGAAATTACCCCGATTGCAGGTAGCTATTGGCGCGACCCTGGTTTTAAGCAGTTGAGCAACTCGCCAGTGGTGTGTATTAGCCAAAATGATGCGAAGGCCTATACTCGCTGGCTAAGTAAGGAAACTGGCTATAAATACCGTTTGCCGACTGAAGAAGAGTGGGAAATTGCCGCTCGCGCTGGTACACAAACAGACTATTGGTGGGGAGATGATTTCGGAACTGGGAAAGCGAATACTGGCTGGAGTGGTACACCTTGGTCAAATAAAAGTACCTCTCCTGTGAAGTCTTTCGCTCCCAATGGCCTAGGCCTTTATGATGTTGTCGGTAACGTGTGGGAATGGACAAATGACTCAAGAGGTCAAGCAAAAGGTGGAGCATGGAGCTTCTCCCCTGCAACGGCGGCGGCTTATGGTAATTTGTTTATTGCTCCTGCTACTTCGGCAAATTATGTTGGCTTCAGGGTCATTAGGGAACTTTAGGTAAGCTGAACTAGCCCAACCATTTATATAACAAAGGGGGGAATTCCCCCCTTTGTTATTGCACTCTCGTCGTCTAAAGTGGTGTTGAATATCAAACACGTTTGATATTTGATATCCATGTGGTATCCCTATGAATTTGCAACACCCTCGCAGCATTCATAGAACCTCTTCTGCACGTCGACAAGAAGCAATTCTTGTATTTATGCCAGCCCTTCTTCAGGCTGGCTTTTTTTATGTTCAAATGCCGCTATGGATTACAACCCGCCATGCCATTGGTATTATATCAATATCATTGTTAGGAGAACCCGCTATGGTCAATTTCCTCAGCGCAGAACAAATTTCATTGTTTCAACAGCTTCCGGGATATTGGGGTTGCAAAGATCTTAATTCGGTTTTTGTTTACGCAAACAATGCTTATGGCAAATTAATTGGTGTTAGTGATGCAAAACAGTGCATTGGATTAACTGACTTTGAAATGCCAAGCCCGACAACCGCTTGCGCCGCAGAATTCCAGCAACAAGATCGATGTGTAATCTCCACAAAAAAACCGTTAAAAGTGCTGGATATCCACCCCTATGCTGACGGTTCTTGGCGCGCTCATATTTTCACCAAAACCCCATGGTTCAACGCACAAGGTGAGGTTCAAGGTACAATTTTTTTCGGGCAAGAGCTAACTGATACCGCGATTTTGGAAGTAGGCCATTGGATATGTCGGGCAACAGGTTTAACGACCACACAGCATTCCACAGGTGTTCTAGAGCCCATTTCCGGGCCCCTAACCACAAGAGAATCTGAGGTTCTTTTTCTTCTGCTTTATGGAAAAAAGCCCAAACACATTGCTCGGGTGATGAAGATTTCGATAAAAACAGTGGAAGGCTATGAAGCAAAATTGCGACATAAATTTGCAGCCCACAGTAAAGAGCAACTTATCGATATGGCTCTAGACCAAGGTTATGGCTCAAACATCCCCAAGACCTTGCTCAAAACGCAATTATCCGTGGTACTCAATAGTGAATGCCCCATATAAATGAGGCATTCATTGCGACTGACTTTTAACAAGTAGGCCTTATGGTGCTAAACGTTCAGCGTCCCATTGTTGATCATGTTGCGTAAACAAGAAGCGATCATGCAAACGATGCTCACCACCTTGCCAAAATTCTATCGATTCAACTTTAACGCGATATCCTCCCCAAAAACTCGGAACTGGGATCTCACCTTGTTCAAATTTCTTTTTTAACTCCAAGTATTTACCTTCCAAAATACCACGAGCTGAGATACGGCTGCTCTGGCGGCTCGCTATCGCGGCAATTTGGCTATCTTTAGGACGAGAAGTAAAATATTTCATGTTTTCAAAAGCCGACAATTTTTCAGCCGTTCCTGTGATGTGCACTTGTCTCTCTAATGGGTGCCAAGGAAAGTGCAAGCTGACTTTATTGTTGTGTTCAATATGCTGCGCTTTGCGACTGCCTAAATTGGTGTAGAAAACAAAACTGTCTTTTTCGACATTTTTTAATAGCACTATACGTTGGAAAGGTTGTCCATTTTCATCAACCGTTGCCACTGTCATCGCCGTGGGATCGGTAAGACCGGCATCAATGGCCTGTTGCAGCCAAAGGTTAAACTGCTCAATGGGATTTGAAAGCAAATCTTTGCGTCTTAAACCGCCTTTTATGTATTCGCGGCGGATGTCTGAAAGTTCCATCTCTGCTCCTTATGAAATTTTTGACGATTGTGCGCCTATCATCGTCATAACTCAAGAGTGCTAAGGTTCAACAAAATCAGTAATTCACAGCTAAACTCTGTAGAACGTACGCAATAGGAAGTACAATCAATTCAAATGGTGAATAGTAATCTCATGATGAGTGGCAAATCCTTAACATTTTGCTAGACAAGTAATAAAATCAAGCAACTATACCCAAACAACTTACAGTTGTAGCCTCCCTCTACAGCTTTAAGTAGAAAAGGGAAATACATTACGATTAGGCGCAAAGGATAAGCGATGAGCAACAAGAGTTATAACAAGCTCTCTTCGACAGAATTGGAGTACGTAGACGACAAAACGGCGGCTCTGCTACTGAACACGCCCAACAGTGCACGCGTGATGCTCTGGGTTATGGTCTGTTTTTTTCTCTTAGCCATCGTCTGGGCCTCATGGGCACAGGTCGACAAAGTGACAGTTGGACAAGGCAAAGTCGTTCCGTCATCGCAAGTTCAAGTGGTTCAAAACTTGGAAGGAGGCTTAGTCAAACAGATATTGGTTCGCGAAGGTGAACGAGTGCAAAAAGGCCAACAACTGTTATTAATTGATGACACTCGTTTCCGCTCAGACTACCGCGAACGTGAACAACAAGTCGCTAACCTTACCGCCAGTGTTCTACAGCTATCCGCTTCCATTACTAGCGTGATGATTAACGAAGAAATTGATGATGACAACTGGCAAAATAGCGTCAAAATTGACTATAACAAACTCGCCTTTCCACCGCTGTTAACAGACAACCAACCCGATTTAGTTAATAGACAAAGGGCCGCCTACCGGCAAGATCTTAATAACTTACGCAACCAACTTTCTCTTTTAGATCAACAAGTCAAACAGAAACTACAAGAGTTGGTTGAAATACAAGCGCGCGTGAAAAATTTGCGCCAAAGTTATGATTTTGCGAATAAAGAGCTTGAGATCACTAGACCTTTAGCCGACGAAGGTGTCGTGCCACGAATTGAGCTGCTGAAACTACAGCGCCAAGTAAACGATACTCGCCGTGAAATGACCACCAGCGAGCTTAACATCCCAGTATTAAAATCAGCGATTCGCGAAGCGGTGCTCAACCGTATTGATGCGGCTCAAAAGTTTCGCTCACAGCAGCAAGACAAACTGAACGAAGCCCAAGATAGACTTTCAGCAATCACAGAATCAGCCGTTGGGCTTGAAGATAAGGTAAATCGCACTGTTGTGCTATCGCCTGTGACAGGAACGATTAAGACGCTTTACGTCAACACCGTTGGCGGTGTTATCCAGCCCGGTATGGATATTGTTGAAGTAGTCCCAACAGAGGATACCTTGCTTGTTGAAGCGCAAATTGCCCCGCAAGACATCGCCTTCTTAAGACCAGAGTTGCCTGCCATCGTAAAATTCAGCGCCTATGATTTCACCAAATATGGCGGCTTGGAAGGGACACTTGAGCATATCAGTGCCGACACCACTCAAGATGAAGAAGGCAAAAGCTATTATTTAGTCCGAGTAAGGACCAATCAAACCAGCTTAGGGCATGATGCTAACCTGCCTATCATCTCAGGAATGACGGCCTCTGTTGATATTATTACGGGTAAACGAACCGTGATGGATTATCTACTAAAGCCCATACTCAGTGCACAAAAAAATGCGCTAAGAGAATAAGGTTCACTTATGCTTTTTAATATATTCATGATTGACGGTTTTTGATGAAGTTTTGGCTGCCACTGGTTTTATTGCTATTTATGCCCTCATCCCCCCAAGCGCTCAACACCAAAGAGCAGCAGTGGGTCGATGCGGTCGCGCTTACCTATGGCACAAGAGCGGGAAAACGCGTCGAAACATGGCGCAAAGAAATTGCCAAGCACCAAAATGCTCCCGAACGTGACAAATTGACCGAAATAAATCGATTTTTCAATCAGCTGTACTTTGTTAATGATATCGATTTATGGGGGAAAAATGACTACTGGGCGACACCACTTGAGTTTCTAGGAAGCAACGCAGGGGATTGCGAAGATTTCACAATTGCGAAGTACTTCTCCCTGCTTGAACTGGGTATCGATGATAAAAAGTTGCGCCTCGTGTATGTTAAAGCCATTGAATTAAATCAGTTTCATATGGTTCTTGCGTACTATTCAACACCCAATGCCGAGCCCTTAATTTTAGACAATATAAACCCTGAGATTAAGCCAGCATCAACACGCCGTGATCTGTTACCGATCTACAGCTTTAACGGTAAAAATTTATGGCTAATGAAATCCAAAAATGGCCAGCTTGCAGGAGACTCTTCACGATTAAGTCTTTGGAATGACTTACGTGAACGGGAACGCTCGCTAAAATTGAATAAACCAATTGTAAGTTACGATGAGTAAGTAATATGACGCTATATAAACAACTTGTCGCGGGAATGATTGCCGTCTTCATTATGCTGATGACTTCAGTCTTTATTATTGAATTCAATACGACCCGCAACAACTTAGAGCAGCAGCAGCGCTCTGAAGTCAACAACACCATCAACACCGTCGGTTTGGCGCTGGCACCTTATTTGGAGAAGAAAGATAAGATTGCGGTTGAGTCGGTTATCAATGCCTTGTTTGATGGCAGCTCTTACTCAGTCGTACGATTGATTTTTCTAGACGATGACGAAGAGATTCTGCGATCTTACCCTGTAAAACCCAATAACGTTCCGCAATGGTTTACCAATTTACACCTGTTTGCACCGATCCATGATCAACGCGTTGTAACCAGTGGTTGGATGCAGCTTGCTGAAGTCGAAATTGTCAGCCACCCTGGCGAGGCCTATGCGCAATTATGGAAGGCGCTGATTCGGCTACTTATCGCGTTTAGCGCTATTTTTGTGATTGGCCTTGCCGCCATCGCTTTCATTCTGAAGCGCGCTTTACGCCCGCTACAGATGATTGTCGAAAAAATGGAGCAAGTCGCACGCAACCATTTTGGTGAACCGCTACCGCGGCCAGCGACCAAAGATCTGATTTATGTAGTTGATGGTATCAATAGCATGTCAGCGCAGGTTGAAAAAGCGTTCAAAGCTCAGGCGCAAGAAGCGCAGCAACTGCGTGAGCGTGCTTATATTGACCCAGTTTCTCAACTTGGCAACCGCGCCTATTACATGAGTCAACTCAGTAGTTGGCTATCAGAAAGTGCCATAGGTGGCGCTGCTATTTTGCAAGCAGAGTTTATTAAAGAGCTTTACGAAGAAAAGGGTTATGAAGCAGGCGATGGAATGGTGCGCCATTTGGCTGAGCATCTAAAAGTGTCGATTACTTCACCTGATGTGACTCTGGCACGTATTTCTACCGAAGAGTTTGGCTTTATTTTACCCAACATGGAAGAGAGTGAACTCAAAATCATCGCCGATAGTATTATGAATTTTGTGCAAGACACTCTAGCCGACCCGACTGGTATGGCATCAGCCAAAGTCTCTTTAGGTGTTGTTCATAATAAAGAACCAAAATCTTCAACGCAGTTACTTTCCTTGCTCGACAACGCGTTAGCCATTGCAACTGCAAATCCAGAGCTGATTTACGGCTTTGTCAGCAGTGAAACCAAACAAACTGTGATGGGTAAACAGCAATGGAAAGCATTGGTTGAAGAAGCTATCCATAACGATTGGTTCAGTTTCCGTTTGCAGTCAGCCAATAATAGCTGGGGACAAACTTTCCACCGCGAAGTTTTTTCAGCGATTGAGCACGATGGCAAACGCTACAGCGCTAACCAATACTTATTTGCACTCGACCAACTCAATGCCAGCCATATTTTTGATGAATATGTTATTGAAACGATGATTCACAAGCTCGAAACGGGAGAGATAGCCGAACCATTAGCCATTAATATCGCTCAAAGCAGCCTTTCTCAACCCAGTTTTATTCGTTGGGTCACTCAGACTCTGGCGAAGCATCGCTCTATCTGTGAGAACCTACACTTTGAAATACCGGAAAACGCATTCCTCAACGCCCCTCACCATACGGCGCTATTTTGTAATGCCATAAGAGCAGCCGGCGCAGACTTTGGTGTCGATAACTATGGCCGGAATTTCCAATCATTAGACTACATCAACGAGTACCGTCCAAAATATGTGAAACTCGATTATCTATTTACTCACCATCTCGACGATGAAAAGCAAAAATTCACCTTAACGTCGATTTCTCGCACAGCACACAATTTAGGAATCACCACAATTGCGTCAAGGGTAGAAACGCAAACTCAACTTGATTTCCTTTCCGAGCATTTTATAGAAGTCTTCCAAGGCTTTATTGTGGATAAATAAAAAAGGTCAGATGTAATGCAAGACACGCTACTCAATTCGCTTATCTATGTGAGTCGTTATTATGGATTGGCGAATTCCCCAGAAGCACTGATCAACGGCCTACCTTTATCAGATGGGAAACTGACGCCGTTTCTCTTTCCTCGAGCAGCCGAAAGAGCGGGGTTAATCGCCAAGGAAAATCGCTCAGCATTGGATCAAATCCCAAAATTGGTTTTCCCCGTTATCTTAATTTTAAAAGGCGGTGAAGCCTGTGTGCTCAGCAGCATCAACGAAGCGAATCAAGAAGCTGAGGTCGTCACTGCGGAGTCTGGTCTAATCCCCGTAGCTATTCCCTTAGAAGAACTGACTGAACGCTATATTGGCCGCTACTTCATGGTGAAAAAACAGTTTCGCTATGACGAGCGCTCACCAGAAATATTAAAGACCCGTGATGGCCACTGGTTTTGGGGTACGTTATGGCAGTCAAAGCACATTTATCGTGATGTGTTGATCGCTTCCATTTTAATCAATTTATTTGCCATTGCGGCACCAATGTTCAGCCGTTTAGTGTATGACAAAGTCGTGCCTAACCTTGCGTTTGAAACCTTGTGGGTATTAGCGAGCGGGATTTTTGTGATCTTCTTATTCGATCTGCTCCTCAAACTACTTCGCAGTTATTTTATTGATGTGGCGGGCAAAAAATCTGACATTCTGATCTCTTCCAAGCTCTTTAGTAAAGTGATGGGGATCAGAATGGAGTCTCGTCCTCCTTCTGTCGGCGCGTTTGCGCGACATTTACAAGAGTTCGAATCCATACGCGAATTCTTTACCTCAGCAACCATCTCATCATTGATTGACCTGCCATTTGCACTGCTCTTTTTAGTGCTGATCTGGCTAATGGCGGGCAGCTTAGTGCTGGTACCTATCGCTGGTGTACTGATCATTGCTATCTATTCTCTGCTCATCCAAGCACCTCTACGACGGGCGATTGAAGAGGGCTCTCGACTGGCATCACAAAAATACGCCAACCTGATTGAAAGTTTAGCTGGACTTGAAACGGTGAAACTCTTTGGCGCTCAAAGTCAGTTTCAATATCGCTGGGAAGAAGCGGTCGCGCACATGGCGAACTGGAACATTAAAAGCCGTCGAATTACTGATGGTATTCAAAATACTGCCGGCTTTGTTCAGCAAGCCGCGAACGTTGGCATGATCATATTAGGCGTCTATCTGATATCCAACGGCGATTTAACCATGGGCGGGCTCATCGCCGCAACCATGCTCAGCGGCCGTGCGATTGGCCCAATGGTGCAACTATCATTACTTTCAACACGCTACAACCAAGCCAAATCGTCCTTAAAAATCATTGAGCAAGTGATGCAAATGCCCGATGAGCAAGAAGAAGGTAAACGCTATATTCATCGTCCGATTGTGCAAGGTAAAATTGAGCTAGACAAAATCACTTTTCACTACCCTAATGCGCCTGTTGCATCAATACGTGACTTAAGTATAACGATTCATCCGGGTGAAAAAGTAGCGATCATAGGCCGCATCGGCTCAGGGAAGACCACCTTAGAGCGCCTTATTATGGGGTTATATCAACCGACCGAGGGGAATGTTCGTATTGATGACACCGATATCGCGCAACTGCATCACATTGATGTGAGACGTAATATTGGTTGCGTACCTCAAGACAGCAACCTATTTTACGGTTCAATTCGCGATAACATCACGCTCGGGCGTCCCTTAGTTGATGATAGAGATGTGATGGATGCCGCCAACCGAGCGGGAGTTACCGCGTTCACACAGCAAGACCCTGCGGGGTTAGAACGACAAGTGGGTGAAGGCGGCTTGTTGTTGTCTGGTGGTCAGAGGCAAGCGGTAGCCATTGCTCGTGCATTGCTCGGACGCCCACCCGTTTTGCTACTTGATGAGCCCACCAGCGCCATGGACAATCGCTCTGAAATGCACATCAAACATCAACTGTCTCAATTGACACCAAGTGAGACGTTAATATTAATTACTCATAAAACGTCAATGCTCGATGTGGTTGATCGCGTCATTGTGATGGAGAAAGGCTGTGTCATTGCCGATGGTCCTAAATCGATGGTGTTAAACGATCTCAAACAGGGCAAAGTGAGATCTGTGCAATAGCTACCTTACTAGAAATAGCATAATCAGCAAAAACGAGGCAAAATGCCTCGTTTTTTGCTTAGCACTCTGAGATAAGAATGTTAGATCCCTCCGACATCTTCATCTTCAAGCATCGAGGCACATTTAATCTCATACTGGTTAAATGAGAAAATACTAGCGCCATGAGCCCGCTTGGTGATGATCCGCTCATCATCAAATTGCACCGACACATGGGTATAAACTTTATTTTTGACTTCGATCGTATTCATTTCGAGCAATTGCTCAAATTCCTCTCCCAGCATATCCAACGCCAATTTTGCTTTTTCTAAACGATCATTAGTCTGTTTCTTAAATTCATCAATTTTTAGCAGTTCCTCTTCCAAGCGTTCCGCTTTAGGCTTTTTCTTAAATTCAATCTCACGGCGGATCACTTCCATCGTCGCTTCTTGCGCTTGTTTATAATGCTCTTTGTGTTTCGCGACCCGTTCTTTATACACAGCATAACGAGCAAAAGCCTGCACAGCCGTGGCGGTATCGCCTTCAACGCCTAGATTGAAGCAAACGATCTTACCACCAACTTTCGCGTGACCACCGCTGAGTGTGCCTTGCTTCTCTTTACTATCTAATACTTTTAGATCATTGCCACAGCGTAATTCATTGCTCATGCTGTGAACCGCTAAATTGATGTCATCTGCCGCTTGCAGTTCGCTAAATTGAGCATAGTTAGCCGTGATAGAGCCTCCTGATTTGATAATGCATGTTCTTGCTTCATCATCAAACACCGTATGGCCAATAATGCCTTTACCAACATCAATATTACCTTGGGCTTGAACATCAGCAGACTCAACAAACCCACCGATGGTGATTGAGCCCGTCGCTCTCACGATCATCCCAGGCTCGACATCGCCCGTGATGACAACACATCCTTTAAATTTCACGTGGCCAGTGGCTACACTGACGTTGTTTAAACATAAAGCGTTATCGACATCAACCGTTTTACTTTTCAGGATAGGCATGCCCGCTTGACTGGCCAGTAGCACATTCGGGTCATTGGGTGAGATGTAAGACCCCTTTCCTGCAACTAAGGCTGAGTCTTTACCTGGTTTAGGATCCAGCACTTTTCCCTGCACGGTATAGCCTGGCGTTCCTTTGGTTGCAGGAATTCGACGCATCACTTCATCATCTTGACCAACAGTGATGGTTTCACCTAAGTTGCGCATATCAATTTTGTTCTGTCCTTGCTTTTTGGTCGGTGCTAACACGCGCTTACTGACATCCTCAACCAAAGGAACAAATCGTGCGTCTTTACCTTGAATGGGTTCGCGCCCCTGCGCAACAGGCTGAGTGTATACTTCCCCTGGCTTCAAGGTATTACTTACCATTAACACTTTCTTTAAAGCCAGTTTGTTGATGCCTTTTGTCACGTGGGAATGAGCCAATGCATACACCAACTCACTACCGCGCAATGCTCTGCCACCATATGCACCCGTCACGACCATGCTGGCTAACATATCTCGATCACTAAATTCAATCTCAACCGAAGCGTTCTTTTTCTCTGCAATGGTGATTCCAGAGAATGCTTCACCCTTACCCTCTTTTGCACAGTTGATAAAGCGGGTAACTTCAGTTTCATTTAAGAAAAATGTCGATGCAGATAACTCAAACAATGCTTCTTTCAAGCCTGCTTGGTCAAAATTTTTGTCGATGGACTCCGTCCCAGGCAACTGGGCAATGACTTGTTTTTTGTCCTCTGAAAGCGAAATTAAGCGTTTCCACATACTACTTAACCCATATGGTTAGATTCCGTTCATATGGCAGTGTATACAATTTACAGTATGGACTAAATCTTTAGGCAACCAAATTAAGGGCTACATCACTTAGTCACGACGAAACGAACCATATAACCTAAAAATAAACGAAAGAATGAGTTACGCAGAATTTTACAGTGTAAATAATCTGTTCAGTATTAAGACAATATCGGAAAATCATGTTTACTGTTAAAGGCGTAAGTCACCCTAACAGTGCAACCATCTTTTGAATATTCCAATGACTCACACAATTTAGAGACCAAAATAATCCCTCGACCGTGTGTACAGTTGCCGTCTGCAACCGTATGTTGGTAGTCAAAGCCTTCGCCATTATGCTCAAGTGAAAAGCTCAATTGTCCCACCGTTGGGTCATAATCAATGTCTAGTTTAATCCATAACGATTCATCTAACTCATCCATACACTCTTCACGTCGTTGGTAAAAAGTGAGAAATCCATCTGGGTCATCTTTTAGTGAGGAATTAAGTTTTAATAACCCATGCTCAATGGCATTGGCAAACAGTTCTGACAATACAGAGCAAACGAGGTCAAGATGCTCGCCACCACTGATAAAACCGCGAACAATGTTACGCATCTCGACCATAATTGAAATCTTTTTAAGAATTGAAGCAGGAAAAAAGAGATGGCTTTGCATTGGTATATGGCTAAGAAACTGTTTTTTTTGCGACGCTAATATTTCATTATTATTGGTAATTGGAAATGTCATTGAAAGAATTGAGAGATCATCACCATGGCCACGATTGGAAAACTGGCATACTTCATCGTACAAATCTGAAATCTGAGTCTTACCGTTCCGTTGCAAAACTTGTTCGAGTCGCAACTGGCCAAATTGTTCCCCGTGTTCATTCATCGCTTCGGTAATGCCGTCGGTATAACAGAGGATAGTTTGGTTAGGTTTTAATTTGAGATGAACTAAATTTACTTCAAATTCATCAGCATCCAGAACTCCCAGTGGCATATGTGTGGAAACGAGACGACGAACGATGTTGCTCTCTTCATCCAGTAAATAACCATCAGGCAAACCACCTCCCCACCACGAAACCTCGAAGCCGTTGGCTCGTATCTCAAATACACTGGCCGCAAGCATCATGCCAACAGGCAAAAACTTTACCAGCGCACTATTAAGTTCAGCGACCATTTCACCAAGCGACATCCCTTTTTCAGCCATTGAAAAAAAAGTACGCGTAGCAGGGATCGTTGAAATCGCGGCAGGTAATCCATGCCCAGTAGCATCGGCGATCATGATGTAGACGCCACCATAGGGCCGGTTCGCCACAATGATGAGATCACCATTAAAAATGGTCGAAGGTGTGGAGATATAACTGATGCCATAGATATTGCTGACTTTTGCACTCATCTCCTCCATTAAGTTGGTGAAAATGGATTCGGCGATGGCGTAGTCATATTGTACTTGTTCGTTGAAATAATTGAGTTTATCTCGCTGTTGAGTAACTTCATTATGCATTTTCACAATACGGTAATGAGCCTGCACTTTAGCGAGCAGTACGCTTCGCTCTACTGGTTTAAGAATAAAATCATCGCCCAGCGATAAGCAACGTTCAAACGAATCATGATCATCAAGCACGGTCAAAAATATAATTGGGATATGGTGATTTGGAAAAGAGTCGCGGATCTCTTTTGCGGTGGTGAAACCATCTTTAACTGGCATCATCACATCTAACAAAATAACGTCGGGTAAGACGTCCATGACGAGCATCGCCTCAACAGCATCAGCGCCATTTTCGAAGGTATCTATGTGCTCAACAATAGGCGATAAAATAAACCGACAGAGCTCTCTATTTGATTTATGGTCATCAACAATCGTTACGCGCATCGGCTCACTCCTTAAGCATTATTCGATACTAAATTTTTTATCAAATCGAGAAATCAGTAAGATTTTCCTTATTTGGGGTAAGGTATTGGTAATTCGGATCATGCCATCACTTTGCTCAAGATATTTCTGCATATTGAGCAGCATGCCAAGACCAGCACTGTCAATATAGTCCACCTTGCGTAAATCAATGGTGAATCTAAAACCTCGATAGGGTGAATAACTATTACGAAATTCTTTAACTAGGTTAAAGCCAAAAGCACCCTCAATCGCGATAGTAATGTGTTTCGCATTGCTATCTATTTCAGTTTCTATACTCATCGTACTCCCTCCTAGAAAAGCTCGACTTCGCCTTCATCCATATTAGTTTGGATTGCGGCGGGACCACTTCGATTGTGCAGGCGCTCTGTCAATTGGTGAAGTTGTTCTGCCCATGCTGCTTTAGTCATGCTTTGTGTTAGTAAAGCGTTCAATAACTCATTTGCTTCTTGCAAATAATCAATAGACGCATGCGCATAATCACTTTGTTGAACCACAATGTCAGCAAATTGAAGGGCACGGACGCCATTACTCACTTGCTGGGTTAATTCTTGTCCTAATTCTTGAATTTTTTGCACTTCTTGCTCTATTTCTATATTCACTTGTTGGACACCACGTAGCATGTGGTCCACTTTCTCTTTCGACTCAATCACGTGAGTCATATCTATCGATGCCATTTCGCCAACGGTTTTGTTTGCTCTTTGTACTGTTTGTTGAGCAACATTAATTTCTGATTCAATTTGAGTATTCAGCGTTCTTGCTTTAACCGACAAGTCGCGCACCTCTTGAGCCACGACCGCGAAGCCTCGCCCTGCCTCGCCCGCTCGCGCCGCTTCAATCGCCGCATTCAGCGCCAATAAGTTGGTCTGTTCCGATAGGCTTCTCACTTGATTTAACAGTTTAAATACCATATCCAATTTTTCTGACATGTCGTGAATGCTGTGTACCGCTGAAATACTTTTCTCCGAAATATCAATCAGAATTTGTACAAAGCCATCAATAATCGCCTCAGTCTTTGGTAGTACGGTGGTGAGATCATATTCGCTGCCTTGGTTTGCCAATAAGTTATTGACCAAGGTACTTGAAACGTGACTCTGTTTTTGGCTGATATCTTGCAAGCCAAAAAATGCGTTATTTAATGTCTCTACTGAACCTTCAATCACGGTGTGCTGCATAGTTAAAGGGCTACTCACTTTAGGTAGCGTCTCTTTGAACAGTTTTTCAATACTCTGTAGATGTTGCTGCGTTTCAAGAGTGGACTCTTCTTCAACCTTATTTTGGTTGGCTTTAGCTTTGTTTTGTTCACTAAAATTCATAGACAATACTAGCCAAGGTATTGCTGCCGCAAAAATCATTAGCCCCATGCTCCATAAATTAGGGGAGTGAAGCATGACGGCAAAAAGGGCCATTAGCTGCAAAACTAAAGCTAAAATATATTTTGCTTTTGGTGTCACTGTTTTATTTATCATCACCCATTCCTTGCTTCTCTATGTTGAGCTTATTTAATGAGACAACACTAGCGATAGAGCTCATCACAAATCCATTGTGGTATGGCATTTAACGCTTTGATATTCTGTGTTGCGCCAATCTCTACTGCCGCTTTGGGCATTCCCCACACCACTGATGTTTTTTCGTCTTGAGCTAAAGTCAATGCGCCACACAACTTCATTTTGAGCATGCCTTGCGCTCCATCTTTACCCATCCCGGTTAAGAGGATACCGATGGCTTTGTCTCCCACATTTTCAGCAACCGTATCAAACATCACATCTACTGAAGGTTTATGACGATTGACCGCAGGTCTATCGTCAACTTGACAGTAAAGGTGAGTGCCTTTTTTTATCACCATCAGATGCTTATCTCCGGGAGCAACATAAGCGCATCCATTCACTAAAGGCGCTTGATTAGCGGACAACTCTCTCACCTCTACGGCGCTACAAAGATTCAAACGCTCTGCAAAGGGGCGAGTAAACATCGCACTGATATGTTGAGTGATCACGATCGGTGGCAACCCTGCTGGTAAAACAGAGAATATGCTTTTTAATGCTTCTGTTCCGCCCGTTGAGGCTCCAATCGCGATCAACTGATAACGCGCCTCTTGGTGGCTAGTCGCTATCAGTTCGACCTGATTAACCGCCGCAGAATGATGCGATTGAACGACATTTGCCCCTGCCGCCATTTTTATTTTGTCGTTCACCAGCTCCCTATAACTTGCCATTTCAGCCGTGTTTTCGACCGACGGTTTAGGAAAGTAATCCACTGCACCAAGCTCTAATGCTTCTAACGTGGCTTGAGCGCCATGCTGGGTCAAGGTTGAAATCATCACTACCGGCATAGGGCGTAACCGCATAATATTTTTTAAAAATTGCACGCCATTCATTTTTGGCATTTCAATATCTAGCGTTAGCACATCAGGGTTGTGCTGCTTGATAAGCTCTCGGGCTTGGTAAGGATCTTGTGCCATTGCGACGACGTCTAACATAGGGTCAGCATTAATCAGCTCGCAGAGCAGTGCTCTAAAAACGGGAGAATCATCGACAATCAGCACTTTGATTTTTTTCATTTAAATAGCTCCACATCATCACTCTCTTTATGCGCTTTACGATCCAACTGTGTGGCATAAACCTTTTCTTGAAAACTTAACCGGCTCACTTCGGTCAATGGAATTCTTTTTAGCCACACTTTACCTGTCATGGGTTCGAAAATGACTTTTCTCGGTTCGTCCCCCCCCAAGTCACTGGCTTCGACAATAAGCCTTTCTTGCTCAACATAGTTTTTGATGAAATCTATGTTTTTCTGGCCAATCATGGCTTTAAAACCCAGCATTTGTGCTCCACCAAAGAGTTTTACTCGTAAGCGCTGACGCTCAGCCCCCATTTTGATCAACTGATTAATCAGTAGCTCCATCGCATAGCAACCATAACGAGAGGCGGTTGAAGCAATATCATCAGGATGCCAGTGATCAATTTGTGAATGCTGATCAAAAGGCAATAAAAAATGGTTCATCCCTCCAACTTTGGCCGCTTGGTCCCACATACAGGCGGTAACGCAAGAACCTAAACCGGTACAAATGACCTCTTGTCGCATCGTACAGTACAACCCACCGGGCAAAACCTTTACCCAATCCACTTTTTGTTGGGGATGATAAAATCGGCTGAAATTCCGATTGTCGGTTGCCAAATGCATCGCCAACGAGGTCATTAATTGTTCCTCATTTTTTCACGTAAATGGTGTGGCCGAGATGATGAAAAACATCAGCACAGCGCCCCACACTTTCTGAATGACCCAAAAATAAAATCCCATTCGGTTTCAACCATTCATAGAACCTTTCGATCAAAGCCTCCTGCGTGGGTTTATCAAAGTAGATCATCACGTTTCGGCACGAAATGAGGTCTAAATTCTTAGGTAGCGTCCAAGGAGATAATAAATTCAGTTGCTGAAAATGGACAAAACGTTGCAATTGACTGGCGATTTTTATTTTTCCCTGTTTGATACCGCGCCCTTTTACAAAGCACTTTTTAAGATAGTGCTGTGGAATAGTAACCACAGCCTCATCGGTATAAATGCCCGCTTGCGCATGTGCCAAAACCTGTGTGTCTAAATCTGTTGCGTAGATATCAACATTGTCTGCGAAATCAAATAAACCGCTGCTGTATAACGACGCAATAAAGCTGTATGGCTCTTCACCACTAGAGCAGCCAGCAGACCAAATTTTAGGATGACGCACGCCCTGTGATCGCCACTCATCGAGCAGTACTTTTTCTAAAAACTCAAAGTGGTGATACTCGCGAAAAAACTGGGTTTTGTTAGTCGTTAACGCATTGATGAAGTGGATCCGCTCTTGCTCATTATGCTCAATAAGCTCCTTGTAATCACAGAAACGCTGAATCCCCCGTCGACGCATCTGACGGCTCAAACGGCCGTAAACCATCGCTCGCTTAGCATCCGACAAGTAAATGCCGGCCGTTTTGTGCATAAACCACTGGATGAATTTGAAATCCTTTGCGGTGAGTTCAAATTCTTGGTCATTGTTCATCATGATTGGATGGCTATCTGTTAGAACTCTTCCCATTCATCTCCATCCTCATTGAGGTTGAGCCCAGAATTGACAACGTTATTGGTGGCTTTAATGTCTGCCACTTTCTTGACCTTGGGTTTGGGTTGATGGGCGGAGATGGGTGTTCTTTTGGGCTCGAACGTTTTGATGTTGTCATCGGTGGTGAAATAGCTCATCAAGCTAATCAGCTCTTTCCCTTCATCTTTCAACGATTGGCTGGCCGCAGAGGTTTGTTCAACAAGAGAGGCATTTTGCTGCGTCATCTCATCCATGGCTGTAATTGCACGATTGATTTCGTCAATGCCCGTCGATTGTTCAATACTGGATGATGCAATTTGGGCGATGAGATCAGATACTTTTGCTACAGCGTCCACAATCTCATTCAATGTTGCTCCTGACTCATCAACTAAACGCGATCCCTCTTCTACTTTCTCAACACTATCTTTAATCAGCCCTTTAATCTCTTTCGCCGCTGCTGCGCTACGCTGCGCAAGGTTTCGAACCTCTCCAGCAACAACAGCAAATCCACGCCCTTGTTCTCCGGCTCTTGCCGCT
This sequence comes from Vibrio sp. V08_P9A1T1, assembly GCF_963874405.1. Classification (NCBI taxonomy): domain Bacteria; kingdom Pseudomonadati; phylum Pseudomonadota; class Gammaproteobacteria; order Vibrionales; family Vibrionaceae; genus Vibrio; species Vibrio sp. V08_P9A1T1. The sequence continues at coordinate 11,357 of NZ_CAWNIB010000055.1, read as the reverse complement.
TCTACCGCTGCGTTCAAAGCCAATAAATTGGTTTGAAAGGCTATCTCGTCTATCACTCCAATAATATCGGCAATCTTCTTACTCGAACGATTAATTTCCGACATGGCCGAGATCGCTTGCCCCACCACTTCACCACCTTTACTGGCTTTTTTGGCAGCATCACTCGCTAGATCGTTCGCACCTTTGGCGTTATCTGCATTTTGGCGCACGGTCGCTGTCATCTCTTCCATACTCGCGGCCGTTTCTTCTAAATTGGATGCTTGAGCTTCCACCCGTTGGCTCAAATCATTATTGCCTTGCGCGATTTCTGTTGACGCCGTAGCCACTCTGGCAGAAGAAATGGTGATTTTTTCAACCATATCGCGCAGGTTAGCAATCGAGGTATTGACCGCATTTTGCAGTTGACCAAACTCACCTTGGCTACCCTCTTCCATCTTGGTATTCAAATCGCCATCCGCCACTTTACTCATGACGTCAATACACTGAGCCAGCGGTGAAACTAAGGTATCAAGCAAGTTATTAATCCCCTCGCCCAACTCCCGCATAAATCCGCTGTACACAGTGGTATCAATTCGTTCATTCAACTGCCCTGCGATCGCTTTTTGAATGAGGCTCTCTACTTGGTATTGACCATCTTGTTGTTCGGTAATATCGATCCATTGCAATGCAGGGCCAATGTATTCCCCTTTGTGATTGTGCATCGCAATACAAGTTAAATTAAATTGCAGCGCCCCCACTTTGATGTTGGATGAAAATGGCAAACGATCAGGGTTGGCAATAATGCTACGTTGATGGCCCGGATTTTTATGAAAGATATCGATATTTTGTCCGACCAGATTATTGACGTCAAAGCTTGTTAATACTGTCCTCAACTCACTTTCTCTTGTACGCATCAACTTGGTCAATGAAGGGTTTAAGTATTGAATAATACCCTCTTTATCGGCCATCATTAGGTTGGTTGTCATCCCCTCGACTGCCGAAGCTAAGCGGCCAATTTCTTGCTCTTTTTCAATCTCTTGAGTGACATCACGCCACTCTAATGTGTTCCCGATATAAATACCGTCTTCATCAATAATGGCGCCAACATTAAGCTCGATCTTCACTCCTTTAATAGTAATCATGGTAGTGAAAGGCAAGTTGGCTGGATTCGACAACATTTGGCGTTGATGCTGTGGATTGACGTGAAAACCATCGATGCAGTAGCCAATCAATGACGACTCTTCAGCTTTAAAATCAGGCCAGACACTTTGAAAAAGCACTTCATGCTGCTTGAGTAGGATCAATGACTGCTTATTGAGATAGGTGATTTGAAAATCTCGGTTAATCATCATCAATGCGGTTTTTGCTGCATTAAGAGCAGAAAGAAGCTGCTGATTGGAGAGCCCTTCATTCTCATCGACCAATGGATCTTCTATCTGCTCAACAAATTTTTTTGGTTCTGGTTTGCGGTTCCAAAATGCCATGAGTATTCCCTCACAAAATAGCGTCTTCTACGAATGTCTGATTTAACCCAGGTACATCAAAAAGGGTCTCGATATTAATTAGGATCAAATGACCGTTAGCCACACTAGCAATTCCCTTCATAAATTGTGGTTCAACCGTGGTGGATAAGGCTGGTACAGGTTTTATCTCTTCAGCGGCTAAGTCATACACTTCTGAAACACCGTCGACAATAATGCCGAGCGGATTGCGTTGCGCGTCATTCAAAACGATAACAACTGTCGTGGCCCCAATCTGTGCAGGTGGCAGATGAAAACGAATTCGAAGATCAACAATCGGTACGTACTCACCACGAATATTGAGTAAGCCAACTAAGTAATCCGGTGCATTGGGTACAGAGCGCACATCACTCCAGCCGCGAACTTCTCGGACCTCAAGGATTGGCACAGCGTACTCATCGTTATCCAGCACGAAACTAAGAAACTCTTGTTTAGACATCAGGGTTCCTCACTCAGTATTCGGTGCATATCAAGGAGCCCTTGGGTATCGAGCAGTGACATGACCTCTTCGCCAACATTGAGCAAACCGAGCGAATACGCAGCGGCAGGTGTTTCCCCCACGGCAGGAAACAGCACATTATCTCCCTGGCCAATCACATCACTCACTGCATCAACGACTAAGCCCATAATACGAGGCCGCTCTTGTTGCAGGCTACGAAGTACCAACACCACAGTCGTGGGAAAGTAGCCACAAGCCTCCATACCAAATCGAAGGCGCAGATCGATAATAGGCACAATCATGCCGCGTAAATTAATCACACCTTTCACAAAGCTAGGCGCGCGAGGAATAGGCGTAGGTGGCTCCCACACTCGAATCTCTTCAACATCTTGAATTGCTACCCCGTACAACTCATTCGCTAACCGGAAACTCAGAAAATCGGCCTCACAGCTTCTTTCTTCATACACAGCATTCAAAACACTCTGTGTTTGATTCTCTTGTTGATGATTTGGTGAATAATCATATTCCATGGCTCTTCCCTGTCACCTTCACTAAGCGGCAATAATCTTGGGAGATAAACTTGAACGTCGATTCGAGTACGTGGAGATTAACCCTTGAATATCTAAAATGAGCGAAACGGAACCATCTCCCAAAATCGTAGCTCCTGATATGCCTGCCACTTTGCAGTAATTTGACTCTAAGCTCTTTATAACCACTTGCTGCTGGTCTAGCAGCTCGTCAATCAATAAGCCAACGCGACACCCAGCGGCTTCAACAAAGCAGAGTATTCTATCGGGCAAAGCACCACTTGATCCCATTTCCAGTTCATCTTGTAGACGTAAGATAGGAATGTTTTCGTCACGAAGCCGGTACAGCTCAACCCCACCGGCGGCATACTTCACATTAGCTAGGTTGATTTGGATAGATTCGATAATGGTGAGCAGTGGGATGATGTAAACTTCCCCGCCTACTTTGATCAATTGCCCATCGAGGATGGCTAAAGTGAGTGGTAAACAGATAGTGAAATGGCTGCCTTTACCTAACGTGGATTCGACATCAATATGCCCACCCAACTCTTCGATATTACGTTTTACAACATCCATACCGACGCCACGACCTGAAATATCAGACACTTGTTCTGCTGTTGAAAACCCTGCGGCAAAAATAAGGTTAAGGATCTGTTTGTCGGTGATATCTTCACGCCGTGTATCTTTAGGTAATACACCTTTTTCTAGCGCCTTTTGAAATATTCTTTCACAGTTTATCCCCGCGCCATCATCTTTCACTTCGATCACTATCGAGCCACCTTGATGATAAGCATGTAGTTCAATGGTGCCGATTTCTGGTTTGCCTTGTTCAAGGCGAATGTGTGGCTGCTCAATTCCGTGGTCAATACCATTTCTGACTAAATGAACCAATGGATCAACAATACGTTCAAGGACGGTTTTATCGAGCTCGGTGTGCTCGCCAATGATGTTCAGTTCTACTTTTTTTTCAAGTCGGCCGCACAAGTCTCGCACAAGGCGAGGAAAGCGGCTAAAAGCAAAGCTCATCGGCAGCATGCGAATATTGAGCACATTTTCTTGTAAATCTTTACTGTTTTGTAAAAGCTGAACTAGGCCTGCTTGCAACTTTTCTAATTTATCCATGGTGAAATCGTTGCCGATTTCGGTCAGCATTGATTGGGTGATAACAAGTTCCCCAACCAAATTAATCAGGCTGTCGACTTTCTCAATATCGACGCGAATAGAGCTTACGCTGGATTCTGCTTTCGCCACTTTGGGCGCAACAGCGGGCGTAGACTCTATTGATTTTATGAGATCGATGGGTTTTATGAGATCAACTTGCTCTGCTGATTCTGTAGGGGGAACAGCGTTCGCATGAAACGTAGGTAGCGCCTCGGCCAACGATTCCTTGCTCTCGCTGATCATATCTTGGGTCGTCGATTCTGGTACTAAAGGTTCAACAATTAGGTCACATTCATCTTCAACCCATTCAAAAATTTCGCGAATATCACTCTCTTGCACTTGGCTACTGAGAAAAATAGTCCAGCTTAAATAACAAAGCTCAGCCTCTATTTCCGCCAATTCGGGAAGGTGTTCAAGCTGAGCTTCCGCCCTGCACTGATCATCCAGTTCATAAAGCTCTCGCAGCAACCGAAGTGGATCATTACCACTGAAATAAAGTTCTCTATGCGGAGTAAAAACGACTTTCCAACCTAAGTGGTTCTCGTTGTCAGAAGCCTTTAAGAGCGATGACGTCTGTTCATCTTCGGCGTCAAGCGGGTGATGGTCTGCTAGTTCATGATCAACCGTTGAATTATCGGCAAGTAAAGCATGCAGCGACTGGCTGACTCTCTGCTGAAGCTCACTATCAACCTCATCATGGCTCTCATGCCCCGCGAGCATATTGCGAATGCAATCACCGCTTTTCAGTAAAATGTCCACACTTTGAGCGGTGAGAGTTGATTTTTCGTTACGGACGAGGTCAAGATACGCTTCGACAGAGTGGGTAAATTCACTGATATCCAGTAAACTAAAGGTCGCCGCGCCACCTTTAATCGAATGGGCAGCTCGAAAAATGGTATTAATAGTCTCTTTCTCAACCTGATTAGGGTCAAGATTAAGCAGTACATTTTCAAGCACTTCAAGATTTTCACGACACTCTTCGTAAAACATCTTGCGCAACAGTTCCATGTCTAAAGCCATAGCTCTTCCTGCCAGTTAACGTCGTTTAACGAATGAAGCTTCTAATAAAATACGGTGTTCTATATGACCCGTTTTAGTGTTTTCAATAGCGTCTCAGGGTTGAACGGTTTAACCAACCATCCTGTAGCTCCAGCGAGTTTTCCTTCTTGTTTCTTTTCCATACTCGTTTCGGTGGTTAGCATCAAAATAGGAATAAACTTATATTGAGCATTACCACGTATCGCTTTAACTAACTCAAAACCACCCATCACTGGCATGTTGACGTCCGAAATAACAACATCAAATTTGGTTTGTTGTGCCTTACGTAATGCATCACTTCCATCAATAGCAGTTTCAACTTCATAGCCTGCATCTTTCAATGTATGGCTTAGCATTTGACGAATTGAAACCGAATCATCAACCGCGAGGATCTTTGTCATAGCCCCTTCCTTGCAAAATCTCATTACTCTGCGAACAAGCTTTCTAAAGCCAGTAGCGCAATACCTTCATTGAGCGTGTTTGTTGCGTTAACTAAAGTGATCTCAATTCCAGCTCGCTCTGCTGTCATAAACAAAGAAGCAAGCAGTTGCAGACCGGCAGCATCCACGCTATTGACTCGTGATGCATCTATTGTTAAAGGAGGAGTTAGGCTTAGCCATTGAAGATAATTTGCTTTGGAATCTAGTACCGTTGAAATTTCCAAAGACTCCGCCAACAAAAGATCCATATCTCATCCTTATGTACTATTTATATTCTATTTTTTATGAGAACACCTGACTTTGAGTGTAGGAGGGAATACTCATTTAGCAAATGATTGAACACGTTAGGAACAAAAATAAAAACCTCACAATAAGGGGGACCGTATGGTTAACTCATTAATATAGTTTGGATTTTTTTATTCTGTGACTAGAACAAAAAAATCCTACTCTTAAGACGTAAGTAGTAGGACTTTTTTGTCATATGACAAGCACAGTACATCTGGAGAAGGTGTCTGCTCTTACATTATTCACGCTTTACACTGTAAATTGGCTGCAGTTCATTGCGTTGAATGATCCACTTTACAGTGTAAATCATCTAATAGTCGATTGAGGTCATGACGGAGGGTAGCCTCAATCATTTTCCGTCCAGTGAAGTTTAATTGACTGGCACACTCTTGCCAGCTTTTCCTTTGCAATACTTTGACAATAAGTACATCAGATAATCGTGATAGAGCAGCTTTATCCAATGAAGTAATTAGTCGATGAATCCATACACTCACACTCTCATAATCCGCACCGCCTTGTGCGTAACAACGCAGCAATGAATAAGGTAGGAAATTAACTTCATTTGAATCCGCGCATGCGACACGATCTCGGACCAATGACAAGATGGTCCGAACCAAAGCCGGCTCTAAACTTTGCAAAGAATCAGATAGCGAGAAAATGAAATGCTGTTCGAAAATCTGTTCTGCCCGAGTTAACCAATCCAATTTTTTCGCTTGGACCATGATTAAGGAAAAACAGCCGCTCGCACTGTCTCTGTGGCTCCCTAGTTTTATCGGAACAAATTGGTTCTTAGCCCAAAAAACCATTAAATCGCTCGTTACGCCAAAACTCGTCGCTAAATAGTCGGCATCATTTTCTAACATGCACGCTTCAATCAAGCGGCTGCCCAACCCTTGATTTTGTAATTCGGGATGAACTGCAATACGCATGATGCGCTGACAAACACTCTGCGCTGCCTGCGTAATACCAACTTGATTAGCTAAGCAAACAGGAACTAGATGACCTTTAGGACGTCGCTTTCCTCGTTGGATCTCTTCCACTAAAGCGTTACAAAGCCCACCTTCACGTACTGTCAGCAAACAACCGACACAAACCTCGTCTACCATTGCAGCAACTAGCTGAACTTTATCGTCCGCTAAAAAATGAAATAGATCGTTCGGTGATGTCTGGTAATGAGCATTCACTAATAACGAAAAAATAGCGGCTAAGCGTGTCGGGTTGGCAATGAGTTGAGCCTTATCCAGATGCTCAATGTTAAGTGTCGCTAACTGTTCTGATGTCATCGTCGGCAATGTAGCTAAATCATAACGAAGGAGGAAAGTATCGTAATGCCACGCTTCTAACGGATCACCCTGACGCCAACGGATCGGCTGATCTAAATGGAGAGTTCGAGTCCCAGCTCGATGGTGTGCTAACCAAGTTTGAAACTTAAGCGTGAACCCTCTCCCACACCCTTCGTAGCCATGAATGGTGGTAGAGAAGACCGCACGATGATAGTGTTCAACCCAGTTTTTTAACATTGATAAAGGCAGCGCGGCCGCTTCATCTACCAATAGGAGATCACATTGTGGCCGATGCAAAATCAGCTCATCCGGTGCCACAAACGTCAATGACGAGTTTTGCCAAGTAAGGGATTGTCTGGTGACGTGAGCGCCTGCTAAACCTTTAGCCGCATGTTCAAATATCGGCGCTACGGCATGGATTGAGGGTGCCGTGACCACAATATCTAATGAACGAGACGCCATCAATTTAGCCGCAGCAATACCAAGCGCACTACTTTTCCCTCGTCCCCGATCGGCAGTGAGAACCAATGGTCGCTTGCGATGCCCATCCATCACACGAAGAATTGCTGAAACCGCATCAACTTGCTGTTCATAAATCGGTGATTGAGAGCTGACTCGTGGATATACGGGTAAAGGAGGGCAAGGTTGATTCTGTTCTATAACAACAAGCTGTTCGAACGCTCGCGTTAACCAGCGCTCAGCAAAAGAGTCGTTACGCTGAGGGGCTTCAATGATCAACAGTAACCCACCACCGACCAGTGAACCCAGCGCAGCACTGAAACTGTTCGCATCAAAACCATGGTGATTGTCACAAATAAGTAAATGGCACTCTTGACCAAGAAACTGCTGCCCTTTGTTGAAGGGGGCATAACGAACGCATGGTAACGGTTCTCCACCTAACTGAAATATGGCTTGCCCCTCATTTTTTGCGAGAAAATGCATAAGCACGTGTTGTTGCCATTGAGGCTCACCACGGATTAAGAGCCCCATACGCCATAGGCTATTCTCAGCCTGCACCATCAAATCATCTAAATAAGCCGCTATCATGTTCATATTTACGCCACCTCGCTGAAACGCAATGGTAGCACAGCCGCTATAATCACTGTGCGTCGTTAAAAATATTTTTCTTTACGACAAATTATATTTGCTTTAATCGTGACCATTTTTAACTAATTATTCACCTACACCCCAGTACACTTCTGGGCTATTTAAGGAATTCAAATGCAATGAAAACTTTCATCAAAGGATTGGTTTTGGCAGCAGCTCTAACTTCTTCACACGTAAGCGCAGACAACAAAACACTCAACGTTTATGCATGGGGAGGATATCTTCCAGAAAAATCCCTCAAGCAGTTTGAGCAGCAGGAAGGGGTAACGATTAACTATTCGACCTTTGAAAATAACGAGTCAATGTATACCAAGCTCAAGTTGCTCAAAGGTGGCGGTTATGATGTGGTTTTTGCCTCAGCGTATTTCATTGAAAAAATGGGACGTGAAGGGTTACTAACCGAGCTGGATCATGCACAAATCCCGAACATGAAAGATGCCATGCCTTCACTACTCGGCCAAGCACACGATCCCAAAAATAGTTATTCCCTGCCCTATATTTGGGGGATCACTGGCCTCAGCTATAACGAAGCATTAGTACCAGAAGGTGTCTCTCGCTGGGCTGATTTGTGGGATAAGAAATATAACCAACAAGTGATGTTGATTGACGATATTCGCGATGTCTTTGGTATGGCGCTGATCTTAAATGGCTTCAGTATTAATACAAAAAATGAAAAAGAGATTGAAAAAGCCTACCAATCATTGGTCGCGTTAAAAGATAATGTACTGTTGTATAACTCTGATGCGCCACATGTGCCTTATGTCTCAGGTGAAGCAGCGTTAGGGATGCAATGGAACGGGAATGCCTACCAAGGCCAAGTTGAGATGCCAGAGCTAAAATTTGTAATGCCGGAAGAAGGCGCAGTCTTGTGGATGGATAACTTTACTATTCCATCAGGCAGCAACAACAAAGCGTTGGCGCATAAATTCATCAACTTCATGTATCAAGCAGAGAACCAAGCTGAGATTGTGAATAGCTTAGGTTATGCATCGGCAACAAAAAGCGGCCGAGCGTTGCTTCCAGCAGAACTTCGCGACAATCCAACGATTTTTCCAGCCGATGAAGATATGGCTAAAGGGGAATTCATTAATGATGTTGGGCCTGAAGCGCTCGCTATCTACGAAAAATACTGGCAGCGTTTAAGAAATCAATAGATTCGAACTGAATAGACTTAGTTACTAAAAAACCCGCCATGGCGGGTTTTTTAGTCTTTACATGATGGATGCTTAATCAAGCTTAGATTGGATAAAATCTAATATTTCTTGCACCGTAGCATCATCCACCTTTTTCAAATTAAGCGCTAAATTACTGCCTTTACGACTGTAACTTACGCGGCCTTTGATCAGATCAATTTTTACATGCTCAGTGCGCTTAGGTGGCAACAACTCTTGTATCCAAGACTCAATTGTCTCTGTGACTTCTTTCGTCAATCGGGCAACACCTTGTACGCTACTACGCTGCCAAACAAATCCATCTTCAGATTGACACTTTTCCAACAAATTTGCTTGTTGCTTTGCATCGAGTTCATTAAATTGTTTATGCAATTTAACTATGGTTGGACGACCTAATTCAACCACATTTGGATAAGCTTGCAACAGCTCAAGTGGCAAAGCCGCTGCTTTTAGAGCACCACTTACTAGGGCCTCACTGCACTGAAATATCTTAGCTAAAGCTTTTTGGTCTTCCGCTTCACCGTTATCCAGCTTCGCTTGCATCTCTTTACCCTTCTCATAAAGAGAAAGCGGCTTGTGCGCGTTTGCCACATCCGAAAGAAACTTCGCATGTTCCGAGTTTATGTCTTCAGCAACATAAACCAAAAATTCTTTACCCGCCAAGATACAAGACATTCGACGACGGCTGCCATCAAGGACTTCAATTTTGCCCCCAGCGGTTTTACGACCAACCGCAGGATATTGCTGACCACGCTCACGTAATGTACTCAATACATCAGATAGAGCATGCTCATTCAGAAAAGCTTGTTCACGCGCATTCTGCGTAAAAACAATCGTCTTTTCCGCTACTTGCTCAGCGGGAATCCTGACCAGTTCGAAAGTGACTAACTCTTCTCCCGCAACCGCCAATTCGATGATTTGCGCTTGTTCTTTCGCTGCCGTTTGGGCTTCTTGCGGGGTGGTTGCACGTCGCTTATTCGCTTTACCAAACAGTTTCGCATTTAGTTCAGACGTTTTAATTGCCATGTTTTACTTACCCCTGATTTAGTGATGACCAATGACTGTGAAGCACTCGCTCAAGCTCCAGTGCACTTTTTTGCACAGCGTCTTGCGCAGTCGCTAGCGTCTTTTTACCACCTTCAAAATCGCTGGTGGTGAGATCAAAAACGGTGCTGTAGGTGTCAGCACAGGTTTCAAATGCTCGGCTACGCGGAATCGTCGCCATCATGACTTGATCACCCAACAGGTAATTCATTTCCGTTAATACCGAGACTTGCTTTTTATTATCATCTTCAAACATCGTCGGCATCAAACGTACAAATTCTAACCCTTTCCAATCTTCTGGAAACATTTCATAAACCGTAGGAAGGTGTTGAAAGAAATTGACGGTTGACGCCCAATCTAATCGCTTAGCCGCGCACGGGATCAGTAATGCATTGGAAGCATACATTGCATTCCATACCAATGGATCAACGTGTGGGCCAGTATCAATCATAATGATGTCAAAATCATCGCCAATCTTATCGATAAGTTTCTCTTTCAGCAGTCGAACAATATCAAGCGATTGGTTTTGCGAAAGATACTGCCACGCTTCTGCGTTAAACATTGCATCTTCAGGAAATGCAGAGATGGTTTTTAAATTGGGATATTGGGTTGGCAACATCACGTTCTTATGTAAGAACGCCTTGTCCACTTCAGTGTCTTCAGGCACGTTGTCTAACATAATATCAACGGCAGAATAGATATTACTGTGCTCTGATAAACTTATTTGCGGGTTGAGAAATAACCGTAATGAACCTTGCGGATCTAAGTCAATCAAGCAGATACGGTAACGCTGATCCAAATTCAGGGCGAGGCACGCGGCTAGATGGACAGCCGTCATTGATTTACCTGTCCCCCCCTTTTGGTTCTGAACATTTATGACCCAAGGCTTATGATCACCATGCTTTTTCCTTTGGTGGAACTTAGGCACACCAGCGGCATCCATGAGCATGTGGGCTTCCGCTAAAGAAATTGAATAGTGATTAGCATTGTTTTTAGTAAATTGATGGCCAGCTTGTTCCATTTTGGAAATGGCATCATCTAGCTTACGGCGTGTTAAGCCTGAACGAGTTTCCATTAGCGCTTTTGACATCGCTGGGAAATGGTCATCACTACGTTCTTCTAAAACAATTTCAATTCGGTCAGCTTGCACCTGTTGAGTTTGCTCGGCGAGCTGGTAGAGATTCGCTATGGTTTGTTCTCTTTTCATTGCCAAATTCCATAATAAGTACCTAACGCAGATTGTACAGCAAAAAATTTAATACTCAACAAAAAGGTGAACATTCACTTTTAGATTAATATCACAATAAATAGAAAAATATATCGGAATTTAATGAATTGACCTCATTATGGTCATCATTTTTC
>NZ_CAWNIB010000054.1:0-8362 GCF_963874405.1 Vibrio sp. V08_P9A1T1 | reverse complement strand
ATGTTATAACATGCCAATTAATAATCATTACCAAGAAGAAAAGCAAGCTTAAATGTGATATTTTTCTCAACCAACGTGAAAAAAGACGGATACGGATACGGATATGCACACCATTGCTCCGATTGGCACTATTGAAACGCCTTATAAAGAAAAATTTGCCGTTCCTCGCCAACCTCGCTTAGTGGCGAGCGCAAGCGCGAGAGTCAAGCTCATCGGTCACGCTAATTGCTTAGAGTCGGTGCGAGGCATCGAACAATTTAGCCATGTCTGGTTACTTTTTCTGTTTGACCAAAACCTCGATGCCGGTTGGAAACCGACGGTGCGCCCACCGCGCTTAGGCGGAAATGAGCGGATCGGCGTATTTGCTTCACGGGCCACGTTTCGACCTAACGGCATCGGTATGTCTGCCGTTGAATTGAAAGGCGTCACTCAGCAAGGTGATCAGGTTTATTTGGAACTAGGCAGCGTAGATTTAGTCGATAACACACCGATCATTGACATCAAACCCTATATTCCCTATTCCGATTCGATAGCCACAGCCAGCGGTGGTTATGCCGAGAGCGAGCCCGACAAGATCGCAGTGACCTTTAGCCAAGCGGCGTTAACAGCACTGAATGCGCGAGCAGATCACGACATGGTTAAGGCCGTCATTGAGCAAGTGCTGGCTCAAGACCCTCGCCCAGCCTATAAGAAACACAAAATCGATCATAAAGAATATGCGGTAAATCTGTTCGATCTGAACGTAAAATTCACTATCGCAAACAACTTAGTCTCAGTAACCGCAATAGAACGCTTTTGACAAAGCCGATTGGCTGATATTATTAGCGGCTTAATTCTAGCCTCTCATTGGAGAGCGCTTTTAACTATCATGAAACGGATACCATAGAATGCGTACCAGTAAATATCTTCTTTCTACTTTGAAGGAGACTCCAAACGACGCAGAAGTCGTGAGCCATCAGCTCATGTTACGTGCAGGTATGATCCGTAAGCTGGCTTCAGGTCTTTATACCTGGCTGCCTACTGGTCTACGTGTGCTGCGTAAAGTCGAAAACATCGTTCGTCAAGAGATCGACAATGCCGGTGCAATCGAAACCTTGATGCCCGTTGTGCAACCGTTTGAACTGTGGGAAGAGACAGGCCGCTCTGAGAAAATGGGCCCTGAGCTACTTCGCTTTACTGACCGCCATACTCGTCCGTTTGTGCTTAGTCCAACTGCTGAAGAAGTGATCACCAGCTTGGTACGCAACGAAGTCAGCTCTTACAAGCAATTGCCGCTGAACCTGTACCAGATTCAAACCAAATTCCGTGATGAGAGACGTCCTCGTTTTGGTGTGATGCGTGCTCGTGAATTCTGCATGATGGATGCCTATAGCTTTGATATTGATAAAGCAGGCTTAGAGAAATCTTACCAAGCGATGCACGAAGCTTACTGTAAAGCCTTCGATCGCATGGGGCTTGATTACCGCCCAGTACTAGCCGACACCGGCGCTATCGGTGGTAACGGCTCTCATGAGTTCCATGTATTGGCTGAAAGTGGTGAAGACATCATCGCCTTCTCAACTGAATCGGATTACGCCGCCAACATCGAAAAAGCGGAAGCCATTGCGCCAGCCGTTGAGCGCGCCGCGCCAACTCAAGAGATGACGCAGGTTGATACGCCAAACGCCAAAACCATCGCTGAATTGGTTGAGCAGCATGGCCTACCGATTGAGAAAACAGTTAAAACACTGTTTGTAAAAGCATCTGATGAGATCGATGCCTCTATCGTGGCACTGATTATCCGTGGTGATCATGAACTCAATGAAATCAAAGCCGAGAAACTCGCTGAAGTTGCCGCTCCGCTAGAAATGGCTAGCGAAGAAGAGATTCGCGCGCTGATTGGCGCAGGCCCTGGCTCTCTTGGCCCTGTTGGTCTTGAATTGCCATTTATCGTTGATCACAGCGTAGCCGTCATGAGCGATTTTGGCGCAGGAGCCAACATCGATGGCAAACACTACTTTGGCATCAACTGGGGCCGTGACGTTGAGCTAGCGAAAGTGGAAGATCTCCGTAACGTCGTTGAAGGCGACCCAAGCCCATGTGGCAAAGGGACACTAATGCTCAAACGCGGTATCGAAGTGGGTCATATTTTCCAATTGGGTACTAACTACTCTGAGAAAATGAACTGTGGCGTTCTTGATTCCAATGGTAAAAACACCATTTTAGAGATGGGTTGTTACGGCATTGGTGTATCACGCGTTGTAGCATCAGCCATCGAACAAAACAACGATAAATACGGCATCATCTGGCCTGACGCGATCGCACCTTTCCAAGTGGCGATTGTCCCTATGAACATGCACAAATCAGAGCGCGTCCAACAAGCTGCTGAAAAACTGTATACGGAACTGACCGCAGCTGGTATTGAAGTGCTATTTGATGATCGTAAAGAGCGCCCGGGCGTAATGTTCTCAGATATGGAACTGATCGGTGTACCACATACCATCATTATTGGCGATCGCAGTATGGATGAGGGCAACTTCGAATATAAACATCGCCGCAGTGGTGAGAAGTCGGCCGTCGCTATGAATGAAATAGTCTCCTTTATTAATGCTCAAATCGCCTAATAAAGTATGCTCTTGAAAAGGTTGCCTAAATGGCAACCTTTTTTATTTTGTCACCAGCCACAAAAGCTTTTTCAAGCATATTAATCTTCGATTCATCTACGGTGATCTATTCTTTAATCCATTATTAATGGAGGTGACCTATGGATCTAAAAAGTTTGCTTAACCAAGCATTGAATTCAGACATCGTAAAACAAGGTTCAAGCCAACTCGGCGCTATCACACAAGATTCAAGTAAACTCAAAACCTTAGGAGCTGGTGCACTCGGTGGCGGCCTAATCAGTTTATTGATGGGCTCGAAGAAAGCAAAAAAAATAGGCACTAAAGTGATAGGGATTGGTGGAGCAGCGGCGCTCGGCGCACTAGCCTATAAAGCGTATAATGACTGGCAAGCAAGACAAACTACCACTCAACCGCAGTCTAGCTTTGACCCTAATGATGCTAGCCACAGCACGCTGATCCTAAAAGCGATGATTGCCGCCGCAAAAGCTGATGGCCATGTGGATGAACAAGAAATGACGAAAATTGAGCAAGCCATCTCTGAAATGGGCGCAGATAACCAATTGCAGCAGCTGGTAAAAAATGAGCTGCATAAACCGCTCGATCCCGCGGCTATTGCACAGTTAGCCACAACGCCCGCACAAGCGAGTGAGCTTTATCTGGCCTCTTTACTTATCGCCGATGAACAAAATTTCATGGAAAAAGCGTATCTGAACGAGCTCGCTAAGCAACTACAGCTAGCCGACGATCTGGTCATGGCGCTAGAGCAGCAAGTGAACGCTTAAAGTTTCATCACATGCAATCAGAGCTTGCGCAAACGCAAGTTCTGATTTTGTCTTTGCCAAACGTAATGTGTATATTGAGAGCCATTATCATTAGTTAGGATTTAATCTATGCAAGTTTACGGTTGTTGTGAATTAGTGCGCGAGCTTTATGCGCAGATAGGCAGTGGTGATCAAGCTTATATTCCTCAAGCAATCTCCTGCGCCATCAAAACCTTGAATGATGTCGCAGCAGACGAATCGCTGCCAAAAGCGGTTCGAGAGCAAGCAGCCTTTGCGGCAGCTAACTTGCTGATTTCTGATTTCGAGGATAAGTGATGAATTTAGCCAATTTTGCCTCGATGGATCCAATCATGCTGATGAGCATCATCAATATGAAGCTACGTGATGATTTTAATGGCGATCTTGATAAGCTGGCGGATGACTTTGATATCGATCGGGCGGCATTAGAGGCTCGCTTAGCCAGTGCAGGTTTTGAGTTTTTACCGCAAATCGGTCAATTTCGTTAAGGCATAAAAAACCCGCTAATTTAAAGCGGGTTTTCGTTCAAATAACCGTTCTTAAAGCACAGCACTCAGATTTTTTGTACTAAGCTTTTTTCTCTTTTCTTGCCAGAGCCTTACGCTCATTGCGTTTCGCTTGGTTCTCAATAAAGCCACTGAGCTCTTTTTCCGCCCAAGCTTGTGCTTGTGCTTCGCTTTCAAAACCCATTTCGCGCTTTGAAACAACACTTCTGCGAGAGGTCACTTGACGTACGATTTCCGCCGCCCAACCATTGCGCTTTTCAGTCACTTTGATGGTAAATTTTTTACTTTCTGACATTTTCGTTTTCCTAAGGGAATAATAAGGGATTACTCATCAACGTTTGTCGCGCGCCATTATATTATATGGCGGCGGATGTTGAACACCATCCCTTGGTAAGCGCGGCATTAGAGCACAAATCACAATTTTTTTCTGCATTTTTTACAAAAAATTCATCCTCAAAGTAAACAAAAAAGCCGCTGAGTTGCAGCGGCTGGAATAACAAGACTAAGTCGTTTCTCTCACTGGCGACAAGGTGAGTTACCCTAAGTTCTTACGTGCATTTTGGAACATACGCATCCATGGGCTGTTTTCACCCCAAGAATCAGGATGCCAAGAGTTCGCTACCGTGCGGAACACGCGCTCTGGGTGCGGCATCATGATCGTCACACGGCCATCTTGAGTCGTTAAGCCTGTAATGGCATTTGGTGAACCATTTGGGTTGTTCGGATATTGCTGCGTGGCATGGCCGTTGTTATCCACAAAACGCAGCGCAACGGTGCCCGATTGTTCAATCGCCGTTAAATGTGCTGTATCACGAACTTCAACGCGCCCTTCGCCATGCGAAACCGCAATCGGCATGCGCGAGCCAACCATCTCATTAAAAAACAGTGAATCAGATTGCTGCACTTCCACTAAGCTAAAGCGCGCTTCAAAACGCTCTGATTCATTGCGCACAAAACGCGGCCATAAATCAGCGCCGGGGATTAACTCTTTCAAATTCGACAGCATTTGACAGCCGTTACACACTCCTAGCGAGAAAGTATCTTCACGTTGGAAGAAACGTTGGAACTGTTCACGAGCTTGTACATTAAACAGCACTGATTTCGCCCAGCCTTCGCCCGCGCCCAATACGTCACCATAAGAGAACCCACCACATGCGACGAGGCCTTGGTACTCTTCAAGCACCGCTTGACCCGTTAAGATGTCGCTCATGTGTATATCGGTTGTTTCAAAGCCTGCGCGATCAAACGCTGCCGCCATTTCAACGTGTGAGTTAACCCCTTGCTCGCGCAAAATAGCCATTTTTGGCTTCACGCCTTTAGCAATATACGGTGCCGCAACATCTTGTTGCACGTCAAAGCTCAAACTGACGTTAAGGCCTTTATCACTGTTATCTTGTTTTGCTGCAAACTCTTGGTCCGCGCACTGCGGGTTATCGCGCAGCGCTTGCATCTTATGCGTGGTTTCAGCCCAAATGGTGCGAAGTTCGGTGCGGTTACGCACAACAATAGGTTGTTCACCAGCGGTAATGGCTAGCTCATCAGAAGCGTCAACACGACCGATAACGTGTGAACACGCTTGTAAACCATGCGCCGTTAGCGTCGAGATCACCGTCTCTAAATCGTGGTGACGAACTTGAATGACTGCGCCCAGCTCTTCATTAAATAACGCGGCCAACGCATCATCACCTAGCGCGGCGATATCGGCTTTCACGCCACAATGACCCGCAAAGGCCATTTCAGCTAGAGTAACGAATAAACCACCGTCACCTTTATCGTGATAGGCAATAATCTGCTGATTCGCGACCAAGGTTTGGATCGCTTCATAGAAGGCTTTAAGCTGCGCCGCATTATCTACATCTGCGGGTTTATCACCCAACTGTTTGTAGACTTGTGCTAACGCCGTTGCGCCCAAGCGATTCTTACCATTACCTAAATCAATCAAAACCAGTGAGGTTTCGCCCTTATCGGTTCTTAACTGAGGGGTGATGGTGTTACGTACATCTTCAACACGAGCAAATGCCGTGATCACCAAGGATAGCGGAGAGGTCACTTCTTTTTGTTCGCCATTCTCATCCCATTTGGTCTTCATCGACATCGAATCTTTACCCACTGGGATAGTCAGGCCGAGCGCAGGACAAAGCTCTTCACCGACCGCTTTTACTGCCTCATACAAACCAGCATCTTCACCTGGGTGACCCGCTGGTGACATCCAGTTCGCCGACAACTTAATGTGTTTGATATCACCGATATGGGTAGCGGCAATATTGGTGATCGCTTCGCCCACGGCTAAACGTGCCGATGCCCCAAAATCCAGCAAGGCAACTGGCGTGCGCTCACCCATCGACATCGCTTCGCCATGGTAAGTATCATAACTTGCCGCAGTGACCGCGCAGTTTGCTACTGGCACTTGCCACGGACCAACCATTTGGTCACGAGCGACCAAACCAGTGACGGTTCGGTCACCAATGGTGATGAGGAAGGTTTTTTCTGCAACCGCAGGGAGACGCAGTATACGATCAATCGCTTCGTTCAATTCGATATCACGGCGATCAAGTGCTGGATTATTAACTTTCAGCGTCTTCACATCACGATACATTTTAGGTGTTTTGCCAAGCAATACGTCCATCGGCATATCAATTGGCGTATTGTCGAAATGTGAATCTTCCAATTTCAATTCACGCTCTTCAGTGGCAATACCCACAACAGCATAAGGCGCGCGCTCACGTTGGCAAATGGCGTCAAAGCGCGCCATGTTTTCTGGCGCTACAGCCAGTACGTAACGCTCTTGTGATTCATTACACCAAATTTCAAGCGGGCTCATTCCTGGCTCATCGTTAGGTACATCACGCAGTTGGAAAATACCGCCACGTTCGCCATCATCAACAAGCTCAGGCAATGCGTTTGAGATACCACCAGCGCCCACATCATGGATAAAGGCGATCGGATTCGCCTCACCGAGTTGCCAGCAGCGATCAATCACCTCTTGGCAGCGGCGTTCCATCTCTGGGTTTTCACGCTGTACCGACGCAAAATCAAGATCTTCCGCAGATTGACCAGATGCCATAGAAGAAGCGGCGCCCCCACCAAGGCCAATGTTCATTGCCGGACCACCAAGCACAATTAAGCTCGCGCCAACAGGGATCTCTTTTTTCTGCACATGCTCGTCGCGGATATTCCCCATCCCACCAGCAATCATGATTGGTTTGTGATAACCACGCACTTCTTCACCAGCATGAGAGTTAACTTTCTCTTCGTAAGTACGGAAGTAACCTAACAAGTTGGGACGACCAAATTCGTTGTTAAAAGCCGCGCCACCGAGCGGGCCTTCCAGCATAATATCGAGTGCCGTGACAATGCGCCCCGGTTTGCCAAAATCCGTTTCCCAAGGCTGCACAAAATTAGGAATACGCAAGTTTGAAGTAGTAAAACCGACTAACCCGGCTTTAGGTTTTCCACCAATCCCCGTTGCACCTTCGTCACGAATTTCACCACCGGACCCCGTTGAAGCGCCCGGCCAAGGAGCAATCGCCGTCGGGTGGTTGTGTGTTTCCACCTTCATTAAAATATGCGCTTTTTCATGGTGATAACCATATTGGCGTGTCTCTGGATCAGGGAAAAAACGCCCAACTTCTGAACCCACCATGACGGCGGCATTATCTTTATAGGCGGACAGCACGTGATCAGGAGTCACTTCATAAGTGTTTTTGATCATCTTAAACAGCGATTTATCTTGCTTAACGCCATCAATAGTCCAATCGGCATTGAAGATTTTATGGCGACAATGCTCAGAGTTTGCTTGAGCAAACATCATTAATTCGATATCGGTTGGATTACGCTCAAGCTTAGTGACGAAGCTTTCGAACAAATAATCAATTTCATCGTCAGCCAATGCAAGCCCAAGGGTAACGTTTGCTTTTTCAAGCGCTGAGCGGCCGCCATTCAGCAAGTCGACGTACGCTACGGGAGCAGGTTCAGCGACTTTAAACAGTGAGGTTGCTGATTCGAAATCGGTAAACACGACTTCCATCATTCGGTCGTACAGCAGGGAATAAAGCGTAACAAGTTGCGGTTGAGAAAGTTCGCGATCTAATTCGATATAGTAAGCCGTGCCTCGCTCTAAGCGCTTCACCTCATTCAAACCACAGTTATGCGCAATATCCGTCGCTTTGGAAGACCAAGGCGAGATGGTTCCAGGACGAGGAGTGACCAGTAAAAGAAGACCTTGTGGCTCATGTTCTTGAATCGTTGGGCCATAAGTGAGTAGTTTCTCTAATTTTTCAAGGGATTGAGCGTCTAAATCCGCAGAGAGATCAGCAAAATGCATGAACTCCGCGTAAATACCCGATACAGGCAGTTGCTGTTCACGACAAAGTTCAACGAGTTTGTTAACACGAAACTCAGAAAGCGCTGGGGAGCCACGCAAAATTCTCATGTGCTTAGGTCTCTTATACTG
>NZ_CAWNIB010000053.1:0-8524 GCF_963874405.1 Vibrio sp. V08_P9A1T1 | reverse complement strand
ATGAGTCTTCCCTGGCACTTTAAGTGTCCTAAAGGGTTGTTCGAGACTAGAACGTTGATAGGTTGGGTGTGTAAGCGCTGCGAGGCGTTGAGCTAACCAATACTAATTGCCCGTGAGGCTTAACCATACAACACCGAAGGGGTTTTGTGGGCTCAATTGAAGAACATTGAATGTGTGAATGAGAACGAAACAGCTTTCCGAATTAAGAAATTTGCTTGGCGACCATAGCGTTGTGGACCCACCTGATTCCATGCCGAACTCAGAAGTGAAACACAACAGCGCCGATGGTAGTGTGGGGTCTCCCCATGTGAGAGTAGGACATCGCCAGGCTTTGAATTTATAAGAGCCCGTTTGTAAGAGCGGGCTTTTTAGTCACTTGTGACACAAGATACAGTGTGCTGATATGGCTCAGTCGGTAGAGCGCATCCTTGGTAAGGATGAGGTCCCCAGTTCGATTCTGGGTATCAGCACCAGTTTTATAGCTCTGTAAGCTAAAAGAATTTGCTTGGCGACCATAGCGTTGTGGACCCACCTGAACCCATGCCGAACTCAGAAGTGAAACACAACAGCGCCGATGGTAGTGTGGGGTCTCCCCATGTGAGAGTAGGACATCGCCAGGTTTGAATTACGAAACCTCAGCAGAAATGCTGAGGTTTTTTTCTATCTATTCGTATCATTCAATGTCCAATCATAGTGATAGCTGATACTCTTTTTCTCGCTTTTTAGTGCCTTGTTGTACTGCACTAAGTGCTCAAATAATTGCTGTTTCGTTCCAAAATCTTCAGCAAACCAGTCATAAATAGAAGACAGAACCCATTTATCATTGGTGACCTTTACTCCTTTTTCGCTATTGATAAACTCAGTGGCTGATTTCTCCAGTAATAATTCAGTATTTTCTGCTGTGAAAGCCTGCTTTTGTAAGTTTGGGCAGCCAAGACTTGCGCAGTTGACCGCATAATGGGTTCGAGGATCTTTCCAAATAGGTCTTAAAATTCGATGTTCAATATCATTGAGAGTCAGCTCTTTTTGATTGATGGTAATGATCTTTTGTTCCCAAGGGCCAAATGAGAAAAATCCTCCCAGTTTAGTGATGGATGGTATTGGGTAATGATCGACGATTAAGTTAACTGTTAAGGCATTATATAAGTTGACCCAGTAAGCATATTGTTCCAGCTTTGCATACTCTCTTGGATCAAGGGCTGATAATTGTGAAATATAGAGCTCTAATTGCTCTTTATCTTTTGAGTTGACCCTTTGATAATCGAAGAGGTTGTTGTGATTTTCTTGGATTAGATAAGTATCAAGTGTTGTCTGCCAAATTTGATGTGAAATGGCTTGTGTATTTTCTTCATGACTAGAGTTCCAATAATCCCATAGTTGTGATTTAGGAGCAGAAAATACATTCGTTGACCCGAGTGTCAAACATAGCGTTAATAGATATTTCATCGTTTACCTCTCATCTCATAGGTTATATGACCTAGGTAGGGATTGATAAATTTCAGATAAAATAAAAGGTTGGTGCATCTACACCAACCTCTGGAAATTAAATCGATACTCGCTATTTCAAAAAGCTAGGAATTTTTGTTTCATAATCAGCGATTTTATCTTCGTGCTGTAGCGTCAAACCGATATTGTCTAATCCATTAAGTAAGCAATGGCGACGAAATTCATCAATTTCAAATGAGTATGTTTTTCCATTGGCTTTAACTTCCATTCGTTCAAGATCTACAGTTAGTTGAGCCCCTTCATTTCCTTCAACAAATTGGAATATTTCATCAACTTCTTGCTCTGTAAGGCGGACTGGAACTATTTGGTTATTGATTGAGTTACCATAAAAAATATCCGCAAAACTGGGTGCAATCATGGCTTTGATGCCGTAATCCGCTAAAGCCCAAGGGGCATGTTCTCGTGAAGAACCACACCCAAAGTTTTCACGAGCAAGTAGAATGCTCGCTCCTTCATAGCGAGGTTTATTCATGACAAAATTTGGATTAGGTTGTTGACCTGCATCATCTAGAAAACGCCAATCATGAAAAAGGTGTTTGCCAAAACCAGTGCGATTTACTTTCTGTAAAAATTGCTTAGGGATAATGGCATCTGTATCGACGTTCGCTGCATCAAGAGGAACGACCAAACCTGTGTGCTGTTTAAAACCTGACATTGGTGATCCCCTGTTTAGTTGAGTGTTGAAGAATGAATATTACGGATATCGACAAAGTGTCCAGCGATGGCGGCGGCGGCGGCCATTGCAGGACTGACTAAATGTGTGCGGCCATCTCGACCTTGGCGGCCTTCAAAATTGCGGTTGGATGTTGATGCACAGCGTTCACCTGCACCGAGCCTGTCATTGTTCATAGCCAAGCACATTGAACAGCCCGGCAAGCGCCATTCAAAACCCGCTTCAATAAATATTTTATCCAAGCCTTCCGCTTCCGCTTGCGCTTTAACTTGCTCTGAACCTGGAACAATCAATGCTTGAACGTGTGGTGCGACTTTTTTACCTTTCGCGACTTGAGCTGCTGCTCGCATATCTTCAATGCGAGAGTTTGTGCAAGAACCGACAAAAACTTTATCCACTTTGTAGTCTGATAAGGATTTACCCGCTTCCAGTCCCATATACGCTAATGCTTTTTCTGCTGATGCTTTTTCGACAGGATCACTAAAGCTATCGGGAGATGGAATGGTTTCATCGACAGCAATTACTTGGCCTGGGTTTGTGCCCCACGTTACTTGTGGTTTGATGTCCGCGGCATTTAAGGTAACGACTGCATCGAATTTGGCATTATCATCGGTTTTTAGCGTTGCCCAGTACTCAATGGCGGCTTCTAAATCGCTTCCTTGAGGAGAAAATTTGCGACCTTTAATGTAGTCGAAAGTAGTCTGATCAGGGGCGATAAGACCGGCTTTTGCTCCAAGCTCAATCGCCATATTGCACACCGTCATACGACCTTCCATTGAAAGATCGGTAATCGCTTCACCACAAAATTCAACGACATAGCCTGTACCACCGGCCGCCGTTGTTTTACCTATAATGGCTAGCACGATATCTTTAGCGGTGATGCCTGGAGCGACTTTGCCTGTCACCTCAATTTTCATCGTTTTCGCGCGAGCTTGTTTCAATGTTTGGGTTGCAAGTACGTGCTCAACTTCTGACGTACCGATGCCAAACGCTAACGAGCCAAATGCGCCATGTGTTGCTGTGTGTGAGTCACCGCAGACAATGGTCATACCGGGAAGAGTAATACCTAATTCTGGCCCCATGACATGAACGATGCCTTGGTATTTATGATTTAAGTCGTAGAGTGTTACGCCAAACTCAGCACAGTTCTTTGACAGTGTTTCCATTTGGATTCGAGCCATCTCACCCGAGGCATCAATGTCTTTTGTGGTGGTTGAAACGTTATGGTCCATGGTAGCGAATGTTTTACTCGTCTGACGAACTTTACGTCCCTTTTCGCGTAAACCATCAAATGCTTGCGGTGATGTCACTTCATGAACGAGATGACGATCGATATAAAGGATGGGGGTTTCCCCTTCAGCTGACACCGCAATGTGGGCATCATAAATTTTTTCGTATAAGGTTTTTGCTTGCGACATTGCTTCTTCCTTGAGCTCTTTGAGCTTTATAAAGGACTAGGCGAGCCTAGTCCTACTAATTATGAGTTTAAAATATAGCTGGCAATTTTATCGCCCATTTCAGAGGTTGAAAGTGCCGATTTACCACTGGCAAGATCTGCGGTGAGTTCGCCTGCGGTAAGCGCCTTTGATACGGCATTTTCGATAGCTTGAGCGGCACTTTCTTCGCCCAAGCTATAACGTAGCATTAAAGCGGCGGAAAGAATTTGTGCAACTGGGTTAGCAATGTTCTTTCCTGCGATATCAGGTGCAGAGCCACCTGCTGGCTCATAGAGACCGAAATTGCTTTCATTAAGGCTAGCGGAAGGTAGCATGCCCATTGAGCCTGTGATCATGGCGCATTCATCGGAAATGATGTCACCAAAAATATTAGAGCACAGCATGACATCAAATTGAGAGGGATCTTTAATGAGCTGCATAGTGGCATTATCGATATAAATGTGTGAAAGCTCGACGTCTGGATAATCTTTTGCGATCTCTTCCACGACCTCACGCCATAAGATAGAGCTTTGTAATACATTCGCTTTATCGACTGAGCATACTTTTTTACGACGTAATCGTGCGGACTCAAACGCTATTTTTGCAATGCGTTCGATTTCGTAGCGGTGGTAAACTTCGGTATCAAATGCTTTTTCATTTGCCCCTTCGCCTTCTCGTCCTTTGGGTTGGCCAAAATAAATACCACCAGTCAATTCCCGAACAACCACAATATCGAAGCCACGATCGGAGATATCGGATCGTAAAGGAGAAAAGCTTTCTAAGCCGGAGTGAATTTGAGCAGGACGCAAGTTACAAAACAGTTGAAAATGTTTGCGAAGCGGTAGGAGTGCGCCGCGTTCTGGTTGGTCATTGGGTGGTAAATGCTCCCATTTAGGGCCGCCTACGGAACCAAACAATACGGCGTCTGCCTCTTCACATCCTTTAATGGTGCTTTCAGGTAGCGGGCAACCGTGGTTATCAATCGCAATCCCGCCGACATCATGTTCTTCTCTAGCAAACCGGATAGCATGTTTTTTTTCAATCGCATCCAATACCTTGTGTGCTTGTTGCATTACTTCTGGGCCGATACCATCACCTGCAAGAACGGCAATTTTGTATGTTTTGTCTGTCATGTTAGTCCTTTACTATTTTTATATTTGCTTGCCCCAGTGAGCTCTAAAGACTAAAAGCTCTAATCTAGGTACGTTAAACGGTTGCCACTTTCTTTTGTTTAATTTCTGCAATTTGATCGGCACGATGAATGCTATTGATCACGTGCAACAAGGCTTGTCCTGATGCTTCGACAATATCCGTAGAGACGCCTGTACCGTGATATTTTCGCCCTTTGTAGTTGGCAATAATATCGGCTTGCCCGAGTCCATCTTCACCTTCGCCCTTGGCGGTAAGGTCAAATTTATCCAATACGATCTCATAGCCAGTTAGACGGTAAATACATTGGTAAAGCGCATCGACAGGGCCATTACCAACGGCAGCTTCACATTTTTCTTCATCACCACAAAGCAATTTAATACTGGTGGTCGCCATAACACTGCCTGATTGAACACTCAAATAGTTCAATTTGTAGAAATCGTCTTCATCACGCAGATTTGAAAAGTGCATCAACGCTTCTAAGTCATAGTCAAACACTTGGCCTTTACGATCTGCCAATTTTAAGAAATCTTCATACAAGGCATTGAGGTTGTATTCGTTTTCATTATAACCCATGCTATCCATATGGCTTTTTACTGCGGCGCGGCCACTGCGGCTCGTTAAGTTCAGCGCTTGGTTTTTTAGGCCAATTGACTCTGGAGTCATGATTTCGTAAGTGTTTTTGTTTTTCAACATGCCATCTTGATGAATGCCTGACGAGTGGCTAAATGCGTTGGCACCGACAATCGCTTTGTTACTTTGAATCGGCATATTGCACAATTGGCTAACCAACTTACTGGTGCGGTGGATCTCATCATGCTTTAAACCAGTATGTACGCCGAGGAATTCTTGACGAGTTTTGATGATCATCGCGATCTCTTCCAGTGAACAGTTACCAGCGCGCTCACCAATACCGTTGATGGTGCCTTCTATTTGCCTTGCGCCAGCCTGTACAGCGGCAATCGAGTTTGCGACTGACATTCCCAAGTCATCGTGGCAATGAACGGAAATAATGGCTTTATCTATGTTAGGGACTCGCTCAAACAGCATCTGAATAATGCCACCAAATTCGCTAGGAACAGTATAACCGACCGTGTCTGGAATATTGATGGTCTTAGCTCCGGCATTAATTGCGGCTTCGACCATTCTACAGAGATTATCAATGGGCGTTCGGCCCGCATCTTCACAGGAAAATTCGACGTCATCGGTGTAGTTACGGGCGTGTTTCACCGCACTGACTGCCATCTCGAGCACATCATCATAACTGCGGCGCAATTTATCTTGCACATGAATGGTTGAGGTTGAAATAAACGTATGGATACGAAAAGCATCGGCGACTTTCAGAGCTTCGGCTGCTGCATCAATATCTTTTGCTACCGCGCGAGAAAGCGCGCAGACGCGGCTGTTTTTAATGTGTTTGGCAATCGTTTTGACCGATTCAAAATCACCAGGGGAGGAAACTGGAAAACCTGCTTCAATAACATCAACACCAAGGCGCTCTAATGCGTAAGCAATCTGCAGTTTTTCTTTAACGGTTAAGCTTGCTGACAAAGCTTGTTCGCCATCACGTAATGTGGTGTCGAATATAATGACTTGATTATTCATGTTTGCTCCCTTGCACCGATGGTTAATCGTTTACTTCCTAAATATAGTTATAAAAAAACCCGCATCTCAGTGCGGGCTCTTGTCATCTTGTGTGGTGTTTTTCTTCCACAACCTACCCGCGCGAATGGTTCACGATAAGGAGCAGGCCCAGCAGGATAGAAAAACGGATAGTCATTCGTAACATTCCACAAGATTAAGTTAACAAATTAGTACCGTACTCGACTTAACTCGTCAACCATTAAGTTGTTTTTTTATTCATATCGGATCAGTTTTAGTCAAAAGCGGTAAAAATGAGCAGAATTGGTAGAGAGGATCACTTTTTGTAGCACGGAATGTTTTCACGCAAGAACGTTTGTCATCGGTTAAATTCATTCATTCTCCAACAAACAGTCACGTATTTGTCATTTTAAACTTCTACGTTTAGAGCGTAAGAGGTTTATGGAATGACAGGAGTCGCTCATGCGTGCCATCGGACAAATTGTTAAGTTTGACGTAGCGTTTTCGCTATTTTGTTTACAGCATCGTTTTAATCAGCCTGTAGCGCAGATCAGCAAAGCTATTTCCCATACTGGGGATGGGCATTTGTACGCGTTGATTGGTGCTTTAGCTTGGTATTTAGACCCGCTTAATGGCCACCTATTCTTAATAGCTGGACTGGCCGCTTTCGCGATTGAACTCCCTATTTATTGGGGATTGAAAAATAGCTTTCAGCGTCGTCGCCCTGAAGAGTTTTCTCCTTCATTCATTGCCTTTATTACCCCTTCGGATCGCTACAGTTTGCCCTCTGGTCATACGGCTGCAGGGTTTGTTATGGCGACATTAATTGGCCACTTCTATCCTCATAGCGATGCTTTTGTCTTGGTTTGGGCTGGCTTAATTGGCGTATCTCGCATCCTACTTGGGGTTCACTTCTTGACGGATATCGTGATTGGCGCGCTGCTTGGTGTAAGCAGCGCAAGATTTGCTTTGTGGTTGGTGGAGAGAGGCTTTTGAAAATTCTGTATGGTGTCCAAGGCACCGGAAATGGCCATATTGCTCGTTCACGAGTGATGAGTGAAGCGTTGAAAGAAGCCAAAATTGATGTGCAATTTCTCTTGTCTGGACGTGAAAAAGAGAAATACTTTTCGATGGAAAGTTTCGGTGATTACCAAACTCGGCGCGGTTTTACTTTTGAAACTGAACAGGGACACGTAAATTACGTTAAAACGGCGCTGAATAATAATTTGCTGACTTTCGTGAGTGAGACAAAAAACCTCGATTTGTCTCCGTATGATTTGGTCATTAATGACTTTGAACCAGTATCTGCATGGGCGGCTAAACAGCAAGGTATTCCGTGTATTGGGATAAGTCATCAAAATGCATTTCGTTATAATGTGCCTTTGAAAGGGGCAAGTTGGCTGGATAAACAGATTATTCAACAGTTTGCACCTGCCAATTACCACGTCGGTTTACATTGGTATCATTTTGATCAACCGATCCTTCCTCCGATTATCTATCGTTCAGAGCAGCATACGTCTAGCGAGCATTTCATTTTGGTCTATCTTCCATTTGAGCATGTTGATGATATTCTTGAGTTGCTTTTTCGTTTTTCAAATCAAGCATTTATTTGTTATCACCCTTCCTTAATGGAAGCGAAATCCGTTGAAAATGTTGAGTTGCGTCCCTTATGTCATACCTATTTTCAATATCACTTACATCGCTGCGATGGCGTGATTGCTAATGGTGGCTTTGAATTACCATCAGAAGCACTTTCATTGGGTAAAAAGCTGCTACTTAAGCCACTATCAGGTCAATTTGAGCAGCAAAGTAACGTTGCCACTCTTGAGAATCTCGGGCTTGCTGCATCTATGGAGTTTTTGGACCCGTCGGAGTTACGCCGTTGGTTGGATGAAAAACAGGTCGAGCGCGTTGTCTATCCTAATGTAGCGAAAGCCTTGGTTGAATGGGTACAAAATGGCAAATGGGATAATCATAAAGAGCTGAGCCAGTCTTTATGGCGACAGGTTGATTTCCCTAGTTATGTGTCATTTAGCTAATATTGACGAAATGCTTTGAATTTTGACGTAATTAATTTGTTTGGTGAATGTATCAAGGTGAAGGCTTGTTATTCATCACTTGATTCAATGTTTTGAATAAAATGCATAAATTTTTCTGT
>NZ_CAWNIB010000052.1:0-8555 GCF_963874405.1 Vibrio sp. V08_P9A1T1 | reverse complement strand
CTATTTGTTCTCCGCTAAACCGTTTTTCGTTATAGGGTTCATTTTTGCTGAAAATTACGCCATGTTCGCAATACTCAACACAAGCGTTAACAAAAAAGGAGCGCGAGATGACCTCAACATTTAACCCATTGGGAACAGACGGTTTTGAATTTGTGGAGTACACCGCGGCTGATCCCGCTGGAATCGCGCAGTTAAAAGAGCTGTTTACTTCTCTTGGCTTTGCTGAGATAGCCAAGCACCGCTCAAAAGAGGCGTGGTTATATCGTCAAGGGGATATCAATTTTATCGTTAACTCTCAACCCCATAGCCAAGCTGCAGCGTTTGCCAAAGTGCATGGACCTTCAGTGTGTGGGATGGCGTTTCGCGTTCATGATGCATCTGTCGCCATGCAGCATGTGCAGGCAAATGGCGGGCGAGAATACAAAACACAAATTGGCCCAATGGAACTGAGTATTCCTGCGATTTATGGAATTGGTGATAGCTTGCTCTATTTTGTCGATCGTTATGGTAGCCAGAGCATTTATGATGTGGATTTCAAGTTCTATGCCGATGCTAATCAACGAATGACCGACGCCAATGTTGGCTTGTTCGAAATTGACCACTTAACGCATAACGTTAAACAAGGTCATATGAACGTTTGGTCTGGCTTTTATGAGCGGATTGGTAACTTCCGTGAAATTCGCTATTTTGATATTGAAGGGAAGCTAACTGGGTTAGTTAGCCGTGCAATGACAGCGCCTTGCGGCAAAATTCGCATCCCAATCAATGAATCGTCTGACGATAAATCACAAATAGAAGAGTTTATTCGTGAATACAATGGTGAGGGGATCCAACACATCGCTTTATCCACTGATGATATCTACCAGACGGTACGTACTCTGCGCGAGCGAGGGATGGATTTCATGCCGACACCGGATACTTACTACGAAAAAGTCAGTGATCGAGTTGAAGGGCATCAAGAAGATGTTGATCAGTTAAAAGCGCTGCGGATCCTGATTGATGGCGCACCGATGAAAGATGGAATTTTGCTGCAAATATTTACTCAAACCGTCATTGGCCCAGTCTTTTTTGAGATCATTCAACGCAAAGGCAATGAAGGGTTCGGGGAAGGTAATTTCAAAGCGTTATTTGAGTCGATTGAAGAAGATCAAATTCGACGAGGAGTACTCAGCGATGCATAAATGGATCACATTTCCTCATCGAGAAGGGGTATGTTCAAACCAAGCTCATGCCGACTTCCCGCAAGAGGCCATCTATGAAAGAGAAGCAGGACGCAGTGGCTTTTTTGGCCCTGCGGCCCATTTCCATCACCAACATGCACCGACTGGGTGGAGTGAATGGCAAGGTGAGTTAAGGCCGAGAGCCTTTAATTTTAATTTGATCGAGCAAGCCAAACAAAGTTCACCGTGGAGCGTGCCGCATCTATTGCATAATGCACAATGTAAAGTCCGAGTATGGAAGCTGGCTCAAGCGATGGATCATTTAGTGCGTAACGCCGATGGTGATGAGTTACTTTTTATTCATCAAGGAAGCGCTGATTTTTATTGCGATTACGGGCACTTGAGCGTTTCACAAGGGGATTATGTGTTGATCCCGCGCTCAACCAATTGGCGGCTTGAGCCAAGTGAGCCGATGTTCATTCTAATGATAGAGAATACGGATGCGGCGTATGCTTTGCCAGAAAAAGGGCTAGTAGGGAACCACGCCATATTCGATCCTGCGGTTTTGCAAGTCCCGTCGATTAACCCAGAGTTTAAAGCGCAGTATTCAGAAAAGACCACCCAAGTTCATTTAAAACGTCATGAGAAAATCAGCGTCGTTACTTATCCATTTAACCCATTGGATGCAGTAGGTTGGCACGGTGATCTTTCTGTGGTGAAACTCAACTGGCGAGACATTCGGCCGTTGATGTCGCATCGCTATCATTTGCCGCCCTCCGCTCACACAACCTTTGTTGGCCAAGGTTTTGTAGTCTGCACCTTTGTGCCTCGGCCGATTGAGAGTGACCCCGGCGCTTTAAAGGTTCCGTTTTATCATAACAATGATGATTACGATGAAGTGCTCTTCTACCATGCGGGTGATTTCTTTAGCCGCGATAATATTGAAGCTGGCATGGTCACTTTTCATCCTGCCGGGTTTACCCATGGCCCACATCCGAAAGCGTTCCAAGCTGGGCAAGAGCATAAGAAAAAATTTACCGATGAAGTGGCAGTGATGATTGATACGCGGCATGCATTACACTTTAGTGAGGCGGCGCAGCAGGTTGAAAATCAACAGTACGTCTACAGTTGGAAGAGCGAATAAACGAATACGAATAAGGAAGTGACATGAAGTTAGCTACGCTAAAAAACGGCACAAGAGATGGTTTATTGGTAGTGGTCAGCCATGACTTATCAAAATGCGTTGCTGTGCCTGAGATTGCCGAGCATTTACAGCAAGCCTTAGACCGTTGGCAGGAAACCGCACCGATGCTCAGCGAAATTTACACGGCGCTTAATGAAGGCGAATTGCTGCAAGAGATGCCGTTTGATCAAACCTTGTGTCATTCGCCGCTGCCTAGAGCGTATCAATGGGCCGACGGTTCTGCTTACGTCAACCATGTCGAGTTAGTACGAAAAGCACGAGGAGCAGAGATCCCTGAAAGTTTCTGGAGTGATCCGTTAATGTATCAAGGTGGTTCGGATGCTTTTCTTGGACCGCGTGATGATATTCAAATGCAAGATGAAGCATGGGGAATTGATTTTGAAGCCGAAGTGGCCGTGATCACCGATGATGTCAGAATGGGTGCAACCCCAAGTGAAGCGGCGCAAGCGATTCGATTGGTGATGTTGGTTAACGATGTATCGCTGCGTGGTTTGATCCCTCAAGAGCTTGCTAAAGGATTTGGTTTTTTTCAATCCAAACCGTCCTCAGCATTCTCTCCTGTCGCTGTGACACCCGATGAACTAGGCTGCCATTGGGACGGCGGAAAACTCAACCTGCCATTGCTATCAACCTATAACAATAAACCATTTGGTTGCCCCAATGCTGGCGTGGACATGACGTTTGAATTTCCACAGTTAATTGCTCACGCAGCAAAAACGCGCCCCTTGTGCGCGGGCACTATTATTGGCTCTGGTACAGTTTCCAATAAACAGGGAACCGATTTTGGCAGTGCGATTGCTGAAGGGGGAGTCGGTTATTCATGCATTGCAGAAGTGCGGATGATTGAAACCATTCGGGACGGTAAACCAAGTACCGAATTTATGAAATTTGGTGACAGGATAACGTTAGAAATGCGTGATGATAAAGGGAACAGCCTGTTTGGTTTAATCGATCAACGCGTGGTGAAAGGGTCATGAGTAGCCTCAAGTTATATGGGTATTGGCGCTCTTCAGCCGCTTACCGAGTACGCATCGCACTTCACCTCAAGGCGCTCGATTACCAGTCGATTGCTATCCATTTAGTTAAGGAGGGCGGAGTGCAACATTCAGCCGAGTTTAGCGCTCTCAACCCGAGTGAGTTAATTCCGGTACTAGAAGATAACGGGCATTGCATTACTCAGTCGTTAACCATCATCGAATATTTGGATGACCAGTATCCCCAAGTACGTTTGGTTCCGCTATCAGGTAAAGAGAAATATCAGATTAAAGCACTGGCGCAAGACATTGCTATTGATATTCATCCACTGAACAATCTCCGAGTTTTACAATATTTAACGCGTGAACTGGCCGTGGATGAAAGTCAAAAAGGAGACTGGTATCGGCATTGGATAGCCACGGGGTTTCATGCCTTGGAAAAGAAATTGGCCACAGTATCAGGAGAATACTGTGTTGGTGATCAACTGAGCTTAGTGGATGTTTGTTTAGTACCACAAGTGTATAACGCAGAGCGCTTTAATCTTGATATGGCGCAGTTTCCGATCATCAAACGAATCACTGCAGAGCTTCGTGCTCATCCTGCGTTTATTGCCGCCGCACCAGAAAACCAGCCCGATGCTGAGAGTTAATCGATTAGCCAGCCTTGCGGCTGGCTTTTCTTTGCGCTGTTTATTGAGCATTCGCCACTAAACTTGCATTGCTGTAATTGTTGTATCCATGCAGCAAAATAGAATAGCGGCCCGGTTGAGCATTGGAGAACTGACACGTTTCATTATTGCCACTGCGATAAGGACGGCAGTCGTATTGCTGTAGATCAGCATCAGTTTGATACTTAACGTATAAATCGGCATCGCCGCTTCCCCCTGACAATACAATATTCAAGTTGCCCGCTTCCTGCAGTTCGAATTGATACCAGGTTTTGCTATTTCTGCTGGCCGATAAACCGTTCACAGGTACGCCATTTTTCAGTTGATTACTCTGTGTAGGCGGTGTTGAGGCGTTACCCATTTCAACCACATAAGCCAATCCAAGTTTAGTAAATTTCACCGCATGAAATCCTGTTGGGTCGGAATTTTGCAGAGTGTCTTGCGGGCTATGAATATTAGGGTTGTAATCATTAAATTTGGATTCAAAAGGCATCGCGGCTGGGTAACCAACCGCATGCCAAGAGGCATGATCAGAGCAGGCATAGCCACAGGTATCAAATCCATAGGTTAATGACGGTAAATATTCATCCAATAGTTGTGTCAAATACTGGGTAAAATTACTGTCGGTGTAATCGGTTATGAAGACAATATCTTCGCGTGAACCTTGGTAGTTAGTCATGTCTAACTGCATCACAGACATTACTTTTTTACCTTCGGCTTTAAAACGATTGGCTAAGTCTTGTGAACCTCGAAGGCCCACTTCTTCGGCGGCGTAAGCCATAAAAGCGATGCTGCGTTTAGGACGAAAATTTTGCTCAGACAACAAACGGATGATTTCTGTCACGCCCGCGATGCCTGATGCATCGTCATCCGCACCCGGCGCAATACTGCTTTCGTTGGTTCGAGAGCCAAGTGTCGAGTCTAAATGCCCGCCAATCACCACCCATTCGTCAGGTTTTTCAGAGCCCGTGATTGTAAGCATCACCGATTTCTGGTTGTAGCCTGAATGTGTGATTTGTTCCACTTTGCTTGCTGGTAGTGACGCAGAGAGTGAGCGCCAATGATCTGCAATCCAATTCGATGCTTGAGCACCAGTCGAGGTGGTATAAAAGCGATTTTTAAACTGGGTTAAGGTGGTGATGGTACTGGTGATTTGTTGCGCTGATACTGATGGCAACCAAGCATTAACGGTGGTTTGCTGAGTTATTTCTGGTGCACTGAAAGTGTTTAGATTCAGCGGCATTGCGCTGACACTCATCGCACTTTGTGCAGAAGGGTGGACCATATAACCACCACATCGCTGATGATTTTCGTGCATTTCATGTGAAAGCGTCGCTAACTCGCTTACTGGTACTTGCCCAACCCATACTGATGTTTGATTGATAAGATTTTCAGGTAATAGGCTTTGGGCTCCAGAGCGAAGCGCCGTTTGCGTCGCGTCACCACCAATGGAAATCCACACCTTTTCTTCTGCATAAGCGGTACTGAAACAGCCTGCTAGCGCAATCGCCAATAACGTTTGTTTCTGGTTCATTCTCTCCTCCCTGGAGTATTATTATCAACATGACGTTGACCATAAACCCTAGGCCAAAAATAGGAATAATGAGAACAATTCGTTTTATACTCAGTTGTTCATAACGGTTGTCACTAAACTATCAATAAGGTATTTCATCGACTGATAAAAAGAAAAAAGCCAGCGAAAACTTCAGCTGGCTTAGAGGTTTTAACGCTGTACCCATACTGGATAAGTGAAGAAAATAAGGTGGGAAAAATTAAAGAGAAAGTGGAAGAGTACAGCCGTCCATAAACGCCCGCTTAGATGATAGATCGCGCCGTAGCCAATACCAGCTAATGTGGCAAATAGCACCAAAGTCACGCCGCCAGAAAAATGCGCAAGACCAAATAGGGTACTAGCGAGCGCAATACCGAGCCATAGACCGAATTTTTCACTAACGGCTTTTTGTAAATAGCCCCGGAAAAATGCTTCTTCCACCACACAGGTTAAAAGCAAATTATTGAGAGCAAAGAGCCACCACCAAGTCGGTAAAGATAACTCGGGCTTAATCGCGCCAAGCGCCCATGCGACAAAAAGCAAAGCAAAAAGAGGAATCGACACTTTACCGATCGCGGCCCAACGAATGGTTTGATGGTTGCCAAGGAGTGGCGGCCAAGCGAGTAGCAAAGCAAAAAATACCATAGGTTTATCTAGGTTCAAGTAGAGACGAAAGGGGGCACTATTTGCACCAGCAACCACATTATCCAGCACTTTAGGATTATTAAAACCAGGAATAGCATGCAGCAGCAGTGCAATTGCCCATAATAGCAACGCACCATGAGCAAACCATTTCCAGCGGCTTTTCAGTTGTGGAATGTAATAAGCACCACATAATCCAATGGTGACATACAGCAGGGCCATTAACGATAATCGGTCTGTGAACCATCCGCCCACTAACGACAGTGCTAGCAAGGCGAATGCTGGACGTAACTGCTTTTGAAAACTGAAGATAACGGCAAAAAGCAGCGGGATCCAAATCCATAACGATGAGTCAAGTATCATAGAGAGTACCTTAGGAAATCATCCATATTATTGAGTGATGACAGAGTGGAAGAGTGGCGCATTATGAAGAATCATTCTCAATAAAGAGATTCTACCAGTCAGCTAACGCTTGCAGGCTTACAAAAAGCACTGTGGATCGTCACTAAAAATGGCGTCAACCGAGTTGAGATGTTTGAACTTTTTCGGATTATTCACCGTGTAGCACCAAATTTGGTAACCCGCTTGATGTAACTCGGCAATGTGTTTTGCACTGATCCATTGATAATTAAGGTTACAGCCAAAGGCGTCAATTTCGGCTAACACTTGCTTATCTTTACGCGTTAATCGCTCGCTCAACACCGCCAATTTATAACCCGGACAATGCTGATAAAGCTCGCGCATGATAGCGTGGCTAAAACTGGAGAGAACAATCTGTTCATTCGGTAATCCACATTGATCCAGTTGCGCTTTAAGTTGAGCAGCGACTTGAGCAACATCGTGTTTATCCACTTTGACTTCAATGTTTAAACCAAGGCTGTGCTGCTTTGCGAGTGTCAGCAACGTCTCTAATGTCATGATGGGTTCGCCTGCAAATTGAGGATCAAACCAACCGCCAAAATCGAACTGTTGTAATTGCTCAAGCGTATAAGAATCAATGCGCCCTTTACCATTACTGCAACGATCAATGGTGTGATCGTGGCAAACAACCAATATGTGATCTTGAGTCGGTTGCACATCCACTTCAACCCACTTTAGGCCTAAATCAATAGCGGCTTGCACACTCACTTGCGTATTTTCAGGGTAATGGCCGGCCACTCCGCGGTGGCCAATAATCATAGGCTTCATAGCGTTATCTCCACACAATTAAAACCGGCTCAGCATAGCGCGCGCCTTCTATTTTGTCTTCAAATTGATGGAAATGAGAGACGACACGCTTTGGACATCACTTTCGCTAATGCTATGCTTATCCAACATCAGGCAGGAGGTCTGATCTGTCAAGTAGGGATAACGGTGAAGCTACATACGATCAAAGGCTATATTCAGAATATGTATCTGGCTGAATATCCAGAACGATTATTACTGCTAGACGGTGCAAGTCGAGCAGACATACCTACGTTGCAGCACTTCATTGAGAATGAACTGAACCGTCCTTTTTCTCATCTTCATACCGTTGTGGTAACTCACATGCATCCAGATCACGCTGGGGCAGCTCATCAATTGCGTGCATTAACGGGTTGTAAAATTGTCTCTGCCAATAAAGATCATGATTGGTATCGTGGTTTGGACGGATTTTGTATGCATCTAGCCGATCTTGCGCTTGCGCGTTGGATGGCGAATCGCCTAGGCCGCCCGCGGCAGAATTTATGGTATCCACGTGTCTTAAAGCCTGACATTAAGCTCAACGATGGCGACACTATTCCTCATTTTAACGAATGGCAAATCTTAGAAACCCCAGGGCATACCGACAGAGATTTGTCTGTCTACCATGCACAACAAGGCATTGTGTATGTTGCCGATTTAATGGTTGAAGTGAAAAAGCAGTTGATTGCCCCTTTTCCTATTTTCCATCCCAATCAATATCGCCAGTCACTTGAACGGATCTTCAAGCTCAACCCAGAAACACTGCTTCTTGCACACGGCAAAGAGGGGCGTTTGAGCGAAAAAACCTACCAACACCTGCTAAATACCGCACCTATACGGCCCATCACACATTGGCGAGTGGTCAAAATAAAAGTCAAAAGTTTAATGAAGTCTGTTTGGCAATTTGGGGTCAGCAAAGGTAAATAAAGGGTAGGTGGCTTTAAAACTCATCAGCAAAGAGTGTTCGCCGCATACTGTGGTTGTTTGCACCGGAAAAAATCGTTAGAATGCGATCCTTGATGATAATGAGAGCTTTTATCAACAAGGTGATAACACTTCGTTGAAGGTAATGAATAACGTCTATGAATCTTTTAAAAATCAGCTTGTCCTTGGTGGCGACTACCAGTTTGTTCGCAGTAAATGCTTCTACAC
>NZ_CAWNIB010000051.1:0-8616 GCF_963874405.1 Vibrio sp. V08_P9A1T1 | reverse complement strand
TGATAAGAGACAGTATTAATGCTTGATGAGCCGACTCGGGGTATTGATGTCGGAGCAAAGTTTGAAATTTATCAATTGATATTGGAATTAGCGAAAAAGAATAAAGGGATTATTATTATCTCTTCCGAAATGCCAGAGTTGTTAGGCATTACCGATAGAATATTGGTGATGAGTAATGGCCGAGCTGCGGGAATCGTTAATACTAAAGACACTTCACAGAATGAAATATTAGAGCTGGCCTCTCGTTACCTTTAGGGAAATTATTATGGATTCAGTTAAAACATTTGCAATGAAGCACCTAAAGGAAGGTGCGATCTATGCGGTTCTATTTATTCTTCTGGCAATTATTATTATTCAGGAGCCATCATTTTTAAGTTTACGCAACTTTAGTAATATATTAACGCAATCTTCAGTGCGCGTTATTATTGCATTGGGTGTGGCGGGGCTGATTGTAACGCAAGGAACCGACCTTTCTGCTGGACGTCAAGTGGGTTTAGCCGCTGTAATTTCGGCAACACTTTTACAATCAATTGATAACGTCAACAAAGTATTCCCCAGCATTGGTGACGTGCCGATTGTGGCTGTGATTCTTTGTGTGTGCGCGATCGGCGCGATCATCGGTTTAGTGAACGGTGTGATTGTTGCTTATTTAAAAGTAACGCCGTTTATCGCCACATTAGGCACCATGATCATCGTCTACGGGATTAACTCTCTCTACTACGATTCGGTGGGTGCATCTCCAATAGCAGGTTTTGATGAGCGTTTCTCTTCATTCACTCAAGGTTTTATTCGATTTGGGGATTTTAGGTTTTCGTACATAACCTTCTACGCCATTATCGCGATTATCTTTACATGGATTTTGTGGAATAAGACCGTTTTTGGTAAGAACATTTTCGCGGTCGGTGGTAACCCAGAAGCTGCAAAAGTTTCTGGTGTTAATGTGCCACTGACGCTACTGAAAGTGTATGCTTTATCGGGTGTGTTCTATGCGTTTGGCGGTATGTTGGAAGCTGGCCGTATCGGCAGTGCGACCAATAACCTTGGCTTCCTGTACGAGTTGGATGCGATTGCAGCCTGTGTTGTGGGTGGCGTGTCATTTGCTGGCGGTGTCGGAAGCATTGCGGGTGTGGTCACGGGTGTGCTTATCTTCACTGTGATCAACTATGGCATGACCTACATTGGCGTGAGCCCTTACTGGCAGTACATCATTAAAGGCGGCATTATTATTTTCGCTGTCGCGTTGGACTCAATGA
Organism: Vibrio sp. V08_P9A1T1; assembly: GCF_963874405.1. Classification (NCBI taxonomy): domain Bacteria; kingdom Pseudomonadati; phylum Pseudomonadota; class Gammaproteobacteria; order Vibrionales; family Vibrionaceae; genus Vibrio; species Vibrio sp. V08_P9A1T1. Next base: position 7,363 of record NZ_CAWNIB010000051.1, on the reverse strand, counting down.
AGTACGCGAATAAGAAATAACCGCCTAAGAGCAAAAATACAATTTTCGATATTTAATCGCCGAAAATTGTCGAAATAAAATAAACAAAGAGCGCCTTTATCGGCGCTCTTTTGCTATTGCCCAGTAGGAAGCGTACGTTTTTCAAAATAGCGCACAATCTCCTCGATCAATATTTTGATACGTGACGGTTGGTGATCACGATTGGGATAGAGCAGATGCAAGTCCGATCCTGTGGCCAAATTGTGCGCTAAAAGTAATAAGGCCACAGAATAAACATCCATGTGAATGCTGAAAATATCAACGCGATCAGTACGGCAGCTGAACCGATGTCTTTGGCGCGGCCACTGAGTTCGTGCCATTCGTTACCGATGCGGTCAACCACGGCTTCCACGGCGGAATTCATCAACTCCACAATCACAACTAAGACTAAGCAACCAATCATCATGATTTGCTCAATTTTAGTGACAGGCAAAAAGAAAGTAATGGTAATCAACAAAATTGAAGTGACAGTTTCTTGTCGAATAGCGGCTTCGTTTAGCCACGCGGCTTTCAGCCCTTGTATTGAATAACCTGTGGCATAAAACAGACGCTTTATACCCGTACGACCTGGTTTCATAAAATGAACAACCTAATAATGAATAACTATGACAATGGGTATGAGTGAATTACGTGTAGACGTAAAATAGCCTTCGCCCCGCACCCTCATGTTAAAAAAGAGAATCAATGACGTCAGTTCACTGATTCTCTTAAGTGGCCCGATATTAAACGCCCACCACGGGTAGTACAAGAGTAAAGCAAGCGCCTCCGAACACACTTTTAGCCACCGATACTTGGCCGTTGTGGCGTAAAACGATCTGTTTGACGATGGCCAAGCCTAATCCGAAGCCTGATTGTCGCTCTCCACGTGAGAGATCCGCGCTGTAAAAAGCATCAAAAATGAATGGCCAGTGCTGTGGGTCAATCCCTTCTCCATCATCATGGATATCAATTTGCACTGCTTGACCTGCGTTGAGCACGGAGGTTTCAACGGCTATTTTGCTTTTGGCGTATTTCTGAGCATTACCCAATAAATTATCCAGAGCTCTTTTGAGAAGGTATGGATCGACTTGTAAAGTGGCGACTTGTGCTAATGGCAGCAACTGGATTTCGACTACGCTGTTGCTGCGCCATTTATCTAGTATTGGTTCGAGCCAGTAATTGAGCTGAATTGTCTGCATATTGAGTTCGTTTTCTGGCCTTTCAACTTTCGCGTAGTAAAGAAGTTCATCGACCATCGTTTCCATCTCTTCGGTATCTTCGATGATACTGGCGACTTTCGCCGCTTGTTTTGGTGTCAGAGATTCATCGGCCAACATTTCTGCTTGCCATTGGATCCGAAAGATAGGGGTGCGTAACTCATGAGCCACGGCATTACTCAGCGCTTTATTGCTGAGCACCAAAGCGGAAATTTTGCTCGCCATGTAGTTAAAGCTTTTGTTTAAAGAGCCGACTTTATCGCCGCTTTTGATGGAGGCGCGAGCGGTCAGATCACCAGCGGCAAAGGCTAAGGTCACTTTTTCCAATTCACGCACTCGCCGACTGATGAACCAGATCAGCAACACACAGTACAGTGCAAAACCGACGACAAGCAGCAAAAGTGAGAGATTATCTGCGAAGAAAATGGCTTGCCTCAGTGGTGATTCTTCATCGGGTTTAAAGCTGTAAATTGGTGAGGTGGACGTAAGGCGCAGCCATAAAAAACGGTCATCATCGTAGTAGGTGTAGGCATTGGGGGCGGTGGTAAAGAAAAACGCTCGCACATCTGAGGGTAAGGTCTTTTCAGTATGCGTCTCTATCAGTTGTCGTGTTTTATCGGCATATTCTTTTAGTACATTTAAGGTGTTGGCTTCACCTTCATGCTGATAAATACGAGTGACCAAGTCATGAAATGCTTCAGCTTGATAATCTTCAAGTACGTAATCGTAGTCAGTACCAAGCTGGTAAACGACCAGTTCAATGGTAATGAGTGTCGCTAAAAAAAAGAGCAATAAACCAACAAAAGATTCAACGTAGATACGACGCATACAGGTTTCTTCTAAAATACGTGGTCATTACCACGTGTCTGGTACAAAAAGGTATCCTTTCCCTCGGACCGTAATAATGCGTTTCGGTGTGGAAGAATCATCACCGAGTTTTTTACGCAAAATGACAATCTTGTTATCGACGGTTCTGTCAAGCCCATCGTATTCAATCCCGCGTAACGCTTTGGTTAATACATCCCGTGATAGGACTTGATCTGGTGTTGATGCCAGTAGCCACAGCAAGTCGAATTCGCTGTCGGTCATCGCTACGGCCTCACCATTCATTTCACACAGATGTCGAGATTGATTGAGAGACAAGGCCCCAAATTCAAGCACGGTTTTCGCGGTTTGAATTGGCTCGTTGTCGACTCTGCGCAGTAGCATACGCATTCTTGCAAGCAAGACGCGTGGTTTAATCGGCTTTGTCACAAAATCATCGGCACCAATTTCCAGTGCTGCAACGTGATCAAAATCGTCATCACTGGCGGTTAGCATCAATATCTTACCGTTGTACATAGGACGGATCTGTCTACAAATTGTCAGCCCATCTTCACCGGGTAGCATTAAATCCAGTAACACGATATCTGGTTGTTGCTCTAAAATGACCGCGCTCGCTTTGGCACCTTCAGCAAGGGCAATGACGCTAATATCTTGACTTTCAAAGTATTCTGTTAACATTTCTCTGAGTTTTAGATCATCTTCAACGATGATTAAAGAGTGTCTATCCGTCATGGAGACTCCTAGATAGGTACGATGAACGACATGACAATCGCTGACATTGGAAAAATTTGAAGTGCATAGTAAAGCAAAGACCCAGCATTTTCGCTAGGTCTTTGTATGGTTGGATGAGTTTCTATTGATACAATCTCTTGTTATTCAACGGCTTTGGTCGGTGAAGAGCGAAGTTTGTTCGCCAGCATCACCACAAGTGGACTAGTCAACATTACGACTGCAAGCACGGTAAACACGAAAGTGATCGGACGTTCCCACAAGAAGCTTAACTCCCCATCGCTGATCATCAACGCGCGGCGAAGGTTCTCTTCCATTAATCCACCCAAAATAAAGCCAAGCAGCAGTGGTGCCAGCGGGAAGTTGGCTAACCGTAGAGCAATCGCCCCCATCGCGACGATCAACATTACGTAAACATCCATAGTGTTAAACGAAACCAAATAAACACCGGTGATTGAGAAGAACAAAATCATCGGCAGCAATACGGTTCTCGGTACCGCCAATAGCCTTGAAATATAAGGAATAAGTGGCAAGTTAAGGATGATCAGTACAATATTACCGAGATACATTGAGATGATGACAGACCAAAAGACATCAGGGTGATCAACAAATAAACGAGGGCCAGGTTGAATGCCGTAAGAGAGCAGGGCTCCAAGCATGATCGCTGTGGTGCCAGAGCCGGGAATGCCGAGTGTCAACAGCGGAACAAAAGATCCGCTAGAGGCGGCGTTATTGGCTGACTCTGGTGCAACAAGCCCACGCAAAGACCCTTTACCGAACTCTTCTTTTTTATCTTTGGGCGCTAAGCTGCGCTCCATACCATAACTCAAAAATGCGGCGATGGTTGCGCCAGCGCCGGGCAACACGCCGGTGAAAAAACCTAAAATGGAAGCACGAATTGAAACGGGAGCCGCTTCTTTAAATTCTGCTTTGGTGATTTTCATACTGCCCAAGTTGCTGATTTTATTCTGTTCATCTGTACGCGTGTCGTTTTCTGGTTTTAAAATACCCATTAATGTCTCGCCTAAAGCGAATGTCGCCATCGCCAGCAAGAGGAAGCTAAAACCGTCCATTAAATCAGTTAAGCCAAAGGTAAAACGTTCCACACCTACGCCTTTATCAATACCAACGGTAGAGAGCATCAAGCCAAGAACAACCATCATCCATGCTTTAAGGACTTGTCCTTTGCCAGCAAAGGCGGCGACCGCCGATAGACCGAGTAGCATCAACGCAAAATAGTCAGAGGATTGAAAACTCAGTGACACGCTGGCCAGTGCAGGCGCTGCGACCAAGAGCATAATCGCTGACAAGGTTCCGCCTGTAAAAGAGGCGTAAGCGGCGATGGCTAACGCTTTACCAGCTTGGCCTTTTTGCGCCATGGGGTAGCCATCAAACGCGGTGACCACGGTTGCTGAGCATCCGGGAGCATTAATCAAAATGGAGGAAGTGGAGCCGCCAAAAATAGCGCCGTAATAAACGCCGGCCATTAAAATCAAACCTGAAGATGGTTCAAGACCATAGGTGATCGGAATCATCAACGCGATGGCCGAAATAGGGCCAAGCCCGGGCAACATGCCGATAAAAGTACCGACGAAACAGCCCACAATCACCATGAAGATGTTCATTGGCATCATGGCGGTAGAAAGCCCTTGTAAAATTCCATCTAACATAATCAGTTCCTACCAGAGTGTGAAAATAACGCCGGGCTCAAGGTAGATGTCCAAACCTTGAGTAAGCAGCAGATAAAACGCGATGACAAAGGGAAAAGAAGCACCAAATAACACTGATTTGCGTCTTTCACCCAAAATATAAAAGCCAGCGAGTAGAAAGAAACTGGTGGCCAGTACGAAGCCTAAATAGGTTAGGCCAAGTCCGTACAGCGCCATCAACACTAAAAAACCAATCAACAATTTCCAGTTGAAGTGCAATACCGCGCCGCTTTGTTTATCGTGCTGCCCTAACACCAGCATCAACAAAGAGAGGCCAATTCCAGCGTAAGTCAGCAGAGTCGGCAAGGTTTGGGCGTTAAACGGTTCATATTCATCACCGGGAAACATCGGTATTTGAGTCGTTTGATAGCCGTAGCAAAGGCTAAGAACAAGGAAGATCAACGCGCCAACGCGATCGCGGCACAGTAAATATTCTTTGCTGAAAAATTTGGTTGGCAGATCCGACATATCCAACTCCATGGTAGAAATAGGGGAGAAAAGAGCCGTGTAGCAGCGAGTTAATGAATTGATTAACTAAGGGCAAAGGGATAGGTATATGAAGGTTTTCCTATCCATATTTGCCTGATAAACAAAGGAGTATTGAGCATAACTGCACACGGCAAAAGTGTTGCTAGCGGGGACAAGGCAAGGAACTGTCCCCTTAGCGACCTTACTTCAGGAAACCGAGCTCACGCATCAGATCACCCATCTCTTTTTCTTGGGCTTCTAAGAAGGCGTAAAACTCTTTATCCGCTTGATAGTTATCGATCCAACCATTACGGTCGCGTACCACTTTCCATTCATCGGTGGTGTACATTTTCGCTAATGCTGCGTTCCACTGATCAATCTTCTCTTGGCTGATCCCAGGGGCTGCGAAGAAGCCGCGCCAGTTAGCAAAGACGGTTGGGTTGCCATAGTCAGTTAATGTTGGAATATTCGGGGCAGATTCCAAACGTTTAGGGGCGGTGATCGCCAAAATTTTCACTTGGCCAGACTTGGACATTTCAAGCACTTCACCTAAGCCTGTTGAAAGCAGTTGTGTTTCACCAGAAAGCAGTGCCGCCATGGCTTTGCCACCCGCGTCATAGGCGATGTAGCGAACTTCTTTTGGATCCAACCCTTGCCCTTTGAAAGCGGCTGCGGCGACTAAGTGATCCATACTGCCACGAGCAGAACCGCCAGCGACTTTGACTTTACGCGGGTTGTCTTTGAAATCGGCAACCGCATCTTCCCACGTTTTGTATTTTGAATCGCCCGCAGCAACGATAGCGCCATAATCAGAAACGGTGGCGGCAATCGGTGTTAAATCGCGGAAGGATTGTGGAAAAACACCGGATAAAGAACGAACAACAATCGGTGTAGAGTTGACCATCAAGGTATCTTCTTGGCGGTCTGCGGTTTCAATTAGGTGTGCAATCGCTTTACCACCACCACCACCGGATAAGTTTTGGTAAGACACATTGCCGACAATGTCGGTTTTCATCAGTACATCACCTGTACCACGAGCCGTCATGTCCCAACCACCACCCGCGCCACCGGGTACTAAAATGTGAAGTTTCTCAATATCAGCGGCGAAGCTGCTAATAGAAAAGGTTGCAGCCAGAATGGATGCAGTGAGGGTTGGTTTGAACTGCTTAAACATATTCACGTTCCTTATGTAGGGCGCATCTTCATCTTTACCTTGGAGCGTTTGTGACTGAATGCTACAGGCGGAGATAGGGTGCTTATCGTTGTTATCATGACTGCATCAATGATCCAATGCAGATACGTTAAGTTAATAACCTGTTACAGGTTTGTCTCTAATGCGTAGATAAAAACAATATAGGGCATAAAAACGTTTTTGTTCATAAAGTTCACGGCGTTATTTTGCTGCGTTGTGTGACGAGTCTTCGTTAGCGTCTTGTCTCACTATCTACGAGCAGTAATCGAGTGTTATTCATTGCAAATTGCGCGGCTAAGGCGTCATTACCTTGTTGAAGTAAGGTCGTGATACTGGGCAGCAGTAAGAAAAAGATCAAAGGTTCGGGATATTGGGCTTGCCATTGATGGCGCTCATCTAACACATGCCCTTCGAAGTAGACGGTGAGTACCACACTGTCCGATGAAAAGTGCGATCCATGGAACCGCCCTAAAGTATGCGTCGAGCCCCATATTGAACTCAGTGGTCGCTCCGATGTGCTTTTAAGATAGAGATCAACCGCTACACTTTGCGATTGAGAACCTTGCGGTTGAGAATGTCGATGAACCGTTAAACGCTCACCCGAATACTTGCCTTGCTGGAAAGGCAAATAACCTAAGTTGTTCGGTGTTACACGGCCATCGTTTGCACACATTTGAACCGAATCGGGCATTTGCTGGCTGCTGTACAATTCACAAGCAAATTGAGCAACAAGTTGCTGTACTGCGCTTTGAAATAAGCGAGCATCAAATGAGTGTTCTTGCTCAAGGTGTAAATTTAATTCAGGAAAAACAATAGGTAACTGGCTTGTTAGCGCGTTGAGGTCATTGATCGTAACCGATTGATTCTGCTCTATTGCCGTGCGAATAATATTTGGGTTGTCTGCCAATGAAAGATCATCTTCAGAATAGATCGCCTCACTCAGTAGTGGGTAGCTGCGCGGATTTTTCGGTTTACTGTTGTAAGCAATGCATCCAGATAAGAGCAACGAGCAGGCGAGAGCGTAACCAAAAGGAGAGTGCGTGATTCTCTTGCAAAGATTCATAAGTGATGGCCGTGTCATCGGTAATGGGTTGCACTGCTTATTCTATCTGCGAAATCGACACTTTTCTCTTTTCAAGCTCACAGAGTTTTATCTTCTTCTGGTTCAAATTTAATCATTAAGTTTCTTATACATTAGTCTAATG
>NZ_CAWNIB010000050.1:0-8643 GCF_963874405.1 Vibrio sp. V08_P9A1T1 | reverse complement strand
TTGATATCCCTCGCCAAGTTATCAATGTAAGGGATGGTGAGAATCTTTCTGATGAATTTCAGTCGAAAAGTATTACTGGGAAGATTCCCGTATTGGAATTAGATGATGGCACCACTCTTTGTGAGAGTATTGCTATTTGCCGCTATTTCGATCATTTAGTTAACCATAAGCATTTTCTCTTCGGCCAAACAGCTCTAGAACAAGCTAAAGTTGAGATGTGGCACCGAGTGGTTGAATTTCAAGGGCTTTATGCAGGATTCCAAGCATTTCGAAATATTTCAGGTATCTATAAAGACCGAGAAAATTGCATTGTTGAATGGGGGTACGAAAGTCGAAATCGTGTTGGTGCATTTCTGCCAATCCTAGATGAACGCCTATCCGAATCAGAATATCTTGCAACCGATGCATTCACTATTGTAGACATCACGGCCTATATTTTTATTGAGTTTGCAGAAAATGCATTAGAGCTTACAGTATTAAAGGATTACTCAAATATTGCTCGCTGGTTTAAATCCGTTGAGCAACGTCCATCATTTCACCGAGGAGCCTAAGAATGATTGAACTGTATACCGCCGCAACGCCGAATGGTCAGAAAATCTCCATTGCATTAGAAGAAATGGGGTTGCCATACAAGGTCAACGCTTTTGATCTTTCAACCAATCAGCAAAAAGAGCCTGAGTTTACGGCCATCAATCCGAATGGACGTATTCCCGCAATTGTAGATAAAGATAACGATGATTTTCCAGTATTTGAATCTGGGGCAATTTTGCTTTACTTGGCAGAAAAAACGGGAAAATTTTTGCCCGTAGATCCGAAAGCCCGCTCTCAAGTGATCCAATGGTTAATGTTTCAAATGGGAGGCGTAGGGCCGATGATGGGGCAAGCTAATGTCTTCTTTCGTTACTTTCCAGAAAAAATACAACCTGCCATTGATCGTTACCAAAAAGAAGGGCGACGTCTATTTGAAGTCATGGATAGCCAATTAGAGCATCACCGTTATCTTGCGGGTGATGAATACACCATCGCCGATATCGCAACATGGCCATGGGTGAGAATTTACGAATGGAGTGGCATTAATATTGACGGGCTTGAGCACCTACAACGTTGGTTGGCGGAAATCGCGCAACGCCCTGCAGTGATTAAGGGGCTTACCGTGCCACCACCAAGTCAAGAAAGCGATGAACAGCGAGCGGAACGCATTCAGAAAATGGTGACAAGGTAACCTGAGTGATGTGAGTATGACAAAACGGTGGGCTTATCAGTTCAGTTGAAGTATTTAACTGTGGTTCCTAATTTGTGCATTTAGCATTACACTGCGTGAAAATTCGTGATAAGAAAAACGTAATGATTAACGATAAAGACACATTAGAAAACGAAGAAATTGAAATAGAGGCGATTGGTATTGAAGTTTCGTCGCAACCTATTGAGCTTTATAAGGTGTTAAAGATTGCTAACCTAGTGGATGGTGGCGGGCAAGCAAAATTCCTGATTAGCGATGGTTACGTGGCAGTCAATGGAGAACTTGAAACTCGAAAACGACGTAAAATGTACAATGGGGATTTTCTTGAATTTAACCAGGAGTACTACGTTGTATTGTGTGACCAACCTGTGACTGAAGTACCTAAAACTGATGTGACGTCGGTAGTGGCAGCAACAAATGTGCCTAAGCCGAAGCAAAAGGCGTCAAAAACCAAACCGGCTAGAAATAAGCCGACGACCACAAAGAAAGAAAACTCCGATGCACCTAAAAGCAAAGATGCTGAAAGTGGCCGTAACTCAATAGACTTTTTCTAATTTTCTGTTTTTTAATGATCTGATAAATAGACGGGAGCGATATGGCTCCCGTCTTTTATTCAGCGCCATTCGTCATTTGTTGTCGAACCGCTATTTAACCCATTAGGATCATCATCAAAAGGGTGTTGCGCCTTATACAGTAACACTTCCAACTGATGTTCTAACTGATTAACTGTCTCATAGTCACCTTCAGAACAGGCTACATAAATTTGTTGTTCTAGTGCTTCAATGCTGTCGCGTATGGTCATTTGGCACCTCTCATCTCACCCATTAAAGGTGACTTTTATCTGTTTTCAAATCTATTGTAGTCAAGTAAACCAGATTCGACAGGTTGATTTTTTCGATACCATGCATGAACTTTATCGCTGAACGGCCAAAACTTCGAAGAACTGCGGCGAATGGCGAACCTATCGAGCAACTTAACGTAGTCCTGCTCATTTTGCATTTTACTCAATAGCATCACCAATTCTGCGATCTCGTGTTCATGCAGTGACAAATAAGCAGAAGGGTAACTGCCAATGACACCTCTCACTAGAGTCAAATCATCATTCGCTGGGTCACGGTTGCTTTGTTCATCAAATAGACTTGAAATATTGAGATGGGCGTTATTGTGTAACAAAGTAAACAGTTGATCCTCTCCATTTTCAGCCGTGATCATCAACATCATAATTTGTGGCACAGCCAACAACCCTTCACCTTTGATCTTATTAATGCTATTTAACATCTGTTCACTACGCTTTGAAAAACCAGTGTCAATTATCGAATAACGATTTGATAACACAGGTTGAAGCTCAGACTTCAAAAGATCAAACAACTCAGATTTTGGATCTTGCGTGTGGTAAACAATACTGGTCGGTTGATCAAAAGGGGCAACGTTACGTTGCAAAAAGTCACTGAGTTGAGTGCTTTGATTTTGATACCAACTTGACTGCTCTTGGTGCCTTATCTCTCTAGGCAGCAGAGAGACAAAATTACTTTCACCTTCAAGACGCAGAAAATCCATAAACATGCGAGTAATGAGCTGGTGGCCGAAATTGCCGTAAACATCAAAACCCGCCACCAGTAAATAATGGATTCTTTCTAGTAGGGCATAGTCTAAAACCCATGCTGTTTTGGGTTTTTCTCCCACTAAACCTTGCACTACCGATGCACTATCGAAATGCCTAAAAATAGTCAGTGCCGCATTCGGGTTATAGCCATCACCCATCCACAGTACATCCGTGGTTAAGTTCTCGCCATTTTTGAACCACTGATTAGTAAATTCAGACTTTGCCTTCAAATAACGTGCTTGTTGATGCGCATAACGGACCCAATGAGTAATAGGCAACGTGTTACTTTCCAACTCGCTTGGCAGTTTTAGATTCGCGGCTTGCGAGCGATAAAATTGATTCACTTCGGGTAAATCAGCTTTCTCTGGGTCTAGAAAGAACACCCAAAAATGGTCGTTAATAACATTCAGGGCTAGCTGGCCACGACACACTGGCCCTTTGATAAAAGCCATGATGGTGTTTTGAGCATTGTCTAACATAAATCGAAAGCGTGCTTTAACCGGAAGGGCATCAAATGCCGTCATCGGATTGGCGGCAACTTCAATATCATAGCTAGGCAAAACCGAGACTTGATAATTAGGCCGAATGAACCATGCCTGCCAATCATCTAGACGTTTTTTATTCAACGCATAGGGTAAATGAGTTTTATCCACGATACTGTCTTGCTCAGGGATCAAACGGTAGTAGACGCGTTCTACACCAGGATTATCGTAAGGACGCCTTGTCGCAATTCGGTTAACAGGCTCGCCCGGGGGCGTTGTCGAACGTATCAAAGTGAAAAATCTAGGCTGACCAGCAAGTTCAGAAAAATAAAGGTGAGAAAGAAAAAGATGCTCGTAGATATAACGAGCCATTAACTGATCCTTTGCTGTACCTTTATTTAAAAAGTTTTCGTATTGCGCAACCGATTTCTCCTGATCAGAAGTGAGCGGAATATGACCATTCATGATTGCGCCATCTCTTAGCCACGTGAGTAGCGTATTGTATTCAAGAGGGCTAAGATTTGGCATGCCATAAGGCATTCCCCACGTTGGGTGATCTTGTTTGTACTGTCCGTACTCTTCAATTGTTGGACAAACTTGTTCGCGATCTATCGAAAAATCAAAACCTTTTAGCTGATCTTGTTCTGGTAACGGATGTTCCTCTTTTTGCATTAATAATTTCGCGACTAATCCTGCTTCTAGATTCGCGGTAGGCGTTTGAGATCTCTCGTTCAGCACAGGATGAAAACCAAAATCTCGCCACTGCTCTGTGTATTGTGCATCTTCAAACAAACGGGTAGGAGCCGACGCCGTCAGGCGCGTACCATGATAAACCAACGCTTTACTGGCTCCACGATCAATCCCTTCAACTGAAGACATTTTTAGCTGGCAGGGCGCATCATAACAGGCGTGACAGACCACGCAGCGCTGATCGATGATGGGTTTAACATCATTTAAAAAGAAAGAGGCTTCTTTTGAATCTACTGGCGATTGTCTTGACTGAACGCTTGCTTCACCAAACAGTTGGTCATAGTTCAAGCCCGCATACATTGCACATCCTGAAAAAAACACGATGCTAAGAATAATAAGTCGATGAAAAGACATAACATGAGAAATTTAGGAATATTTGTCCCAATTAAAGCAAAGATTAACAAAATGCACCACAAAACGATGAAAATAGCGCATTAGGGATGATAAATCGCCCGAGTGGAATAAACTCCACAACTGAACGCACAATGCTCAATTTAGGGTTATAAGACGAGTATACGGTAGACTCGCATTGGCTATACGCATTTAATAAACCCATTGAACCCGCTATAGTTAAACGAAGAAAATTTTGAGGAGTCAAAGGATGAAACTCTCGATATCAGGGAAGTTGCAATTAAGTTTTTTATTGCTGGTGGTGCTTCTTATCATTTCGACCTTTTTTACCTATCGCAGTATTACGCAAGTCGAAACTCACACCAATTCATTGCTGCAAACGGATCTGCCAACCGTGAATACTAGCCGAAATATTCAGCAGTCGATGCAAGAGGTTATTTCAACGTTACGCGCCTATTTATTGGTGGGTTCTCAAAGTGCAGTGGGTGCAACGCAACTGACAAAACTTGAAACTATTATTGGACAGATGGACAAAACGGTACCGGTGTTAGAAACGCTGATTCTCAGTGAGCAATACACCGCGATCATAAGCGAATGGGCAGCAATCAAAGCGCATATCCAAGGCATCGTATTACTGAGCCAAAGTGAGGATAATTTACCTGCCCACACATTATTCATTAACGAGGCCGCCCCCATAGCAGAAGTTGCCCTTGACCAGTTACAAGGGCTGATTAACGACGAGTCGACTAACAAAGAAGGAGGGGAGCGGAAACGTCTCTTTAAATTGTATGCTGACAGCTATAATTCGTTAGCTAATGCACTTGCATCGTTGCGAGATTTCTTACTGTATGCGAAGCCTGAACATCTCGAAAAATATCAAGACCTGATTAACTCTCACAACCAATCTGTTGCTGAAATTGTGGAAAAGTCCTCTTTGCTATCGGATGATGAACAGAGTCTGTGGTCATTATTTAATGAGATGCAGCAGCTTTATTTCCCACTCGCACAGCAGGTGATTGCAATACGCCAATCTGAGCAATGGAACGGCGTCAATCAAAAAATGGCCACACAACTTATGCCTGCCGTAGATAAAATGACTAACCGTCTTGAAGATGTTATCGCCACTCAACAATCAAAAGCAGAGCAAAGTGGCGAAAGGATGAGTCGTAGCATTAGTAATGTGATTAACGTGTTATTTATCATGATTGCCGTGACTGTTTCAGTTGCTGTTTTGCTTTCCAATTACTTAGGTAAGAATATCGGCCGCAGAGTGAGTCGAATCGGAAAGAGAGCCGAAATCATTGCGGCAGGAGATGTCTCTCAACCAGCACTTTTGTGTGAAGGTAGCGACGAGCTATCTCAGCTTACCGCCGCGATAAACAATATGAACAACTCACTGCGAACGATCGTTCAGGGAGTCAGTACCAAAGCGCAACAGGTCAGTCAAAACATGGATGAGCTTCTGAACTATAACTCAAACACTCGGCAGCAAGTACAGCAGCAGCGAGCAAGTATTGAGCAGGTTACAGTACGTTTGAGCGATGTGGCGCAGTATTCTATGGCGACCGCAGAAAAAGCTGAACAATCTACGCAATCTCTTTTGTTATCACAAAATGAGCTCAAAGAGGGAGCCTCGGCGCTAGAACAAAATAGAAAGAGTATTGATAAGCTTGATCAAACCATACAAAAGGCAACGCAATTGGTGCTCGATCTTAGTCGAGAAAGCGAATCGATTGGACGTGTGACCGAAGTAATAGAGGGATTAGCGGAACAAACTAACCTTCTGGCCTTAAATGCGGCGATTGAGGCCGCAAGAGCCGGAGAATATGGACGAGGCTTTGCTGTGGTAGCGGATGAAGTTAGGTTGCTGGCGACTCGAACCACTCAATCAACCACAGAAATTAACACTATTATAAACGCCATACAGTCAGCGACTGCGGCTGTGGTCAATGAAATTAACATGAGTCAGAACCTTGCCAATGAAGGTGCGGCGCAGACCATCCACGCCTTCAACAAAATGATGGACGTACAAGGAAAAATAACGGCGTTAGATAAGGAAATGCACCAGTTATCCTCGGCGGCCGATCTGCAACAACAATCAACACACCAAATGACTCAATTCATGCAAGAGGTTGTCAATTCGGTGGAAAGTGTGGCAAGTATTAGCCAAATCTCAAACCAAACGTCAGCGCAAGTAAAAGATAATGTCACTGTACTCAATCAAGAAATGGAAAAGTTCAAAATTTAAACGCAAGAGTAGATATTCAATTGAGTTAAAAACAACCAAAAGCACACAAATCTCAACCAATTGAATTTACTTTGTTTATTTACTGTTCGCTTGAACGGGTTTTGATAAAAAATGGGTTTTCTTTTTTGCTAACTGTGGCATAGTGACGGCGTCAATTCGGTGCGCGGGCATCGTATAATGGCTATTACCTCAGCCTTCCAAGCTGATGATGCGGGTTCGATTCCCGCTGCCCGCTCCAATATTCTCGTATTTATCCTGTCTACTAGAAACAAAAAATCCACCCTAGAAAGAGTGGATTAGAGTCGTTCTTTTTAAAAATTTAAACGGGACTGACGCTCTCAGCTTGTGGCCCTTTTTGACCATCAGTGATTACAAAACTCACCTTTTGGCCATCGACTAAGTTGCGGCGCCCTTCACCCGTAATAGCGGAAAAATGTACAAATACATCTTTGCTGCCATTATCTGGGGTAATAAAGCCAAAACCTTTATCTTGGTTGAACCACTTTACAATTCCGTTTACTTTTTCACTCATAATCTTACTCTTGCTATGTTGTTTTGACGTTGCGAAACAGTTGCAACATGAATAACTTAACCAAAGTATTTTGCACAATCTAATGAAGTTTCTGTGAATGTGATGTACGCCTTGTTGAATATCAAATTTTGCGATTTCTATACCAAAATGTGATGCATTAAATCAAGGTAACTGTTCATACTTCAACTCTATTTCTGCCATTTTGTTTAGCTTTATAGAGCGCTTGATCCGCAATTTTTAACACTGCTTCAGGTTTTTCTGAGGCGTAGCTATCAGCAACGCCAATACTAACCGTAATAGAGACAAGATTTGATGGTGTTTTCTGCTCACGCTTCTTGGAACCGAGCTTATCGTCTTTTGGTCTGTCTTCTGCGTTCCTAATGACCATTTGGTACTGTTCAATATCTTTGCGAAGCAAATCTAAGTAGATTGCAGCTTGCGGTGCATTTTTTCCTTTAAATAGGATGGTAAACTCTTCACCACCGTAGCGATAAACACGCGCGTTTCCTTGAGTCAATAATAAACGGCTAGCAATCAACTTAAGCACATCATCGCCAGTGTCATGACCATAGCGATCATTGAACTGCTTAAAATGGTCTATATCTAGCATCGCTATCGCATATTTTTTGCCTAAGTATTTGATGTCAAGATCTAAGGCGTGGCGACCTGGGATACCCGTTAAGCGATCAATAAACGCCATTTTATGACCCGCCGAAATTAGATATAAGATCAATAAAACCCCGGCTAGAGAGAAAAGTGTGCTTGAGATATAACTCACGTGGAAAAAAATAAAGGTGACGGAGGAAAGTAAAATACTGGCGTAAATGCTGGTGTCTAAGATCTGGTTTCGCGTGAGCACAAATATTGCGGAGACCCCAATTAATGCCAAGAGGTACATCACCAACAAAAATGGCAATTTCGATATTTTCGGTATAGTTACTAACAAAACTTGGCTAAAATTCTCAAATCCGCCATCACTGACGTACATCAAAGTAACAACGGCCCAAAACATTAACAGCAGCAAAATAGCGATGTATAAGCCATAAGTTTTACTCAATACAGTAGCATTACTTCCTAACGCATAAGGTACTAAACACAAAACGGGTAATAACAAACTTAATAACGAAAGCTCTAGCAAGGTTGTTCCCGTAGAAAGGGGCATCTGTAAGCGCCACTGGATGATTGCGTAGGCCACCATCATCGCTGTCGAGATCATAGCCAAACGCCCTTGCTTAAAAATGTGTCCTAATGCAATTGCTACCGTGAAAAGAATATAAGGCAGGTTACTAGCGAAGCCAATATTGGCGCTAGTGATCAGAATGACGTTTTCCATCCCCAACATAATGGCTATTAGCAACCCTATTGGGAATAAGAATCGAAACCAATGAGATGATACAAAACTTGTCGGCATTAATAATACAAATATGACCTTTGTGG
>NZ_CAWNIB010000049.1:0-8732 GCF_963874405.1 Vibrio sp. V08_P9A1T1 | reverse complement strand
TTGCGGTACAGTGAGTACAATTCACGAGTGGGTTTTCTGTACAATGGAGCCTTGGGTTGCTGTTCGTTTTGAAACGTTGTGTCAAAGTATTGAGGATTTGCAACCACACTTGGTAAAAATAAGAATGAAGGCATCTGATGCAAATATAGTGACCCCATATAGTTATCAACAGGCATCGACCAGCACTGTGAAGACTTAAGTAATTTCATTGCTGCATCAGGAGAAAGTGCATAAGCTCTAGCGCCACCAAAATTATTACTTAGAAAATAGATGTCATAGTTATTTTCCTGTTCCTTCAAGAACAGTTCACTGCGATCACAAGCTTCCTCCAATCTCAAAAAGCCATATTCTTGGGTTTTAATTTTGATTAGATCAATAAAATGTATAAAGCAGGGTAATAGCTCAGCATCATCCTCCAAAACAATGATCGGCTCATTCAACTCAACACTCTTTTGCCAGAGTAGATAATGGCTCGCGTAGCAGCCCATCTCCCCTTTTGAAGGCATTTTACCACTGGTAAACCATAACCGCTTGGTATAGTCATAATTGGCAAATAAAGGGTGTGGAGGAACAACTCGACCATCAATCGCATCAAAGAACTCAAAATCTAGGCCGTAATTAGCCATTTGTTGCTCAATGGATGCTCGTCTTTCTATGCTGTTTTTAAGGCTAATAACGTAGATTTTCATCACAAAAACTCGAATTTCTATAATATGCTCGCCAATGTGCTGCACAATACTTATTCTCAGATTGAAGCGAATTAGAGCATATCTTGCCTAGCATTTGAATGTATTTGTTAGCAGAAATTGAGTTTTATCAAACGAGTGCTGTGCTAGAATGACCCAAAATAATAATGACGGTGAAAAATGAAGTTACTGATTGTGGGCCCTTCATGGGTAGGCGATATGGTGATGTCACACAGTTTATACCAACGCCTCAAGCAACAGCACCCTGATGCACAAATTGACGTTCTAGCCCCCGCTTGGTGCAAACCTATTTTGGAACGCATGCCAGAAGTTAATTGCGCGATTGAAATGTCGATTGGGCACGGCGCTTTTAATCTTGCAGGTCGATGGGCGCTCGCACAAGAGCTAAAACGCAACAATTACACTCATGCCTATGTCTTACCAAATTCGGCAAAATCAGCACTCATACCGCTATTTGCGGGTATTCCTTCTCGTACTGGCTGGAAGGGTGAGTTTCGCTACGGCTTACTTACTGATCTTCGCCCTAATCGTAAAGTGTTCCAGTATATGGTTGAACGCTATGTGGCTCTTGCTTATTCAAAAGAAAGCATGCTCGATGAAGTACAGCTAGAAAACTGCCCTCACCCTTCTTTATTAGTTGATAGCAAAGCTCAGCAATATGCCATTTCAAGATTAGGCTTATCGACAACCAAACCAATTGTCGGTTTATGCCCAGGGGCTGAGTTTGGTCCGGCTAAAAGATGGCCTGACCACTATTATGCTCAAGTTGCACAACACGCTATTGAAAGCGGCTATCAAATCTGGCTTTTTGGCTCGACCAAGGATAGCAAAGTATGTGACCTCATTCGTTCAGCACTTAGCACCGAACAACAAAAATATGCCTTTAATCTAGCTGGACAAACCTCACTTGTTGAAGCTGTGGATCTGTTGGCTGCTTGCCATACCGTCATCAGTAATGATTCAGGATTAATGCATGTCTCCGCCGCCGTAGATTGTAATATCGTCGCAATTTATGGATCAAGCTCACCGCAATACACGCCACCGCTAACTGAGCGCTTAGAAATGGTGTATACCGATATTGAATGCCGCCCATGCTTTAAGCGAACCTGCCCATTAGGGCACTTAAATTGCCTAAATCAACTGCAACCGGTGCAAGTTATTCAAGCTTTAGATAGATTTATTGGAAAAGATTCATGAAACACCTCTGGTTTGAAAAAGGGGCTTATGCCTCGAAGGCCGCGCGCCAATACTTGAATGGTTATTTTAATCCTTTAGCGATCAAGAAAATTGCCGTCATTCGCCATGCTGCGCTCGGTGATCAAGTCATTGTGCGCCCCTTTTTGATTGAAGCTCGGAAGTTCTTCCCTCATGCAGAAATAACATTAGTCACCGTTTCAAACTACCTCTATGGAACACCAGCAGAGTTAGCGGATAAAACAGTGGTAATGAAAAGCCGTGAGGATTCAAAACACTTATCACTCAAGCAAAAATGGCAAGACTACAGCCAACTGGAAGAGCAAGATATTATATTTGATGTCGCTGGGACAAATCGCTCTTACTGGATGACATTACTGACTAAAGCAAAACTCAAAGTTGGCTTTCCTTACACGCCATTTTTATGTGGCACCTTGTATAACTTGGCAGTATTTCGCTCTGACTTTCAACCAGAAGTAGAATGCATGCTCGATATGCTTAAAATCCTTGGCCACAGCCCAAGCTATCCTCTCGATTTTGCCTACCCAGACAACAGGCAACTTTGTGATTTTGAGACACCTTACCTTGTCTATTTCAGTGGAGCTTCGCAGCTGAGAAAAATCTTATCTAAGCCTGAAATGCGTGCTGTCATCGAGCAAACTATTGAGCAGCAACCCAATGTAAAACATGTCTTCCTTGAGGGAAAAAATGAGTTTGAAAAAGGTGAGTATCTACAAGATCTTGCAAAGGCTGGAAAATTAACGATTCAGCCATGCTTACCTTTAGATGAATTAGTCACGTTTATTGCGAAAGCAACGTTAGTGATTGCTCCAGACACTGGCATACGCAATGTGGCCATATCGACCCACACACCAACTGTTGGTATTTTTTACGCTACCGTCCCTTTTCGTTATACACCATTGTATGAAACACATACGATCGTGATGAATGCCAATGGTGAAAAGCCTTCTACTGAGCAAATTACTGCAGCGATTACTGCCACGTTGAAACAGCGCTCGATAACCGAAAAAAACAGATAGGATCAATCAATATGAGCCAAGTAACTGTATTAATCGCAAACCGATTAATCCGCTTGACCGGGAATATTTTTAAAATGCTCGCTTACCCATTTCATTGGGTGTTTCCAAAATTGCGTTTTACCATTCCTGCCTATTCACCAGCAAAATGGACTCGTTCTAATCGCAGTGCTATTCCACGTACAATTTGGCAAACCAACTTTACCGATCAAGCCTCCCTACCCGTTTATATTAACTACTTATTTAATCGATTAATGTCGCTCAATTGTGACTATCGCTATGTAAGTACCGAAGCCCGTGGTGAGTATTTACGAACCCACGCATCAACTGAAATCTATGATGCTTACATGCGGCTAACCAACGGCGCTGCTCAAGCCGATTTATGGCGTTTAGTAGTACTCAATAACGAAGGGGGCGTCTATATGGACATTGACGCAACTTTGGTATGGTCTCTCGATAAACTGATTGGCGATGAGCAACAAGCGGTTTACATAAAGATTGACAACAATACTCGTTTTACCAACTACTTTATCGCCTCAGCACCCAATAATAACGACCTCAGCCAAGCGATTGAAAAAGTACTGCATAACATTGAGAACTACGACCCTAAAATGGGCGTTTATTATTCAACCGGGCCTGGCGTATTTGATGAATTACTTAAAGGCAGAGAAGATCTTTGCACAAAAGATAGAAAATACGTTTGTATTCAAGGTAGTTTCACCAATGAACATTTTCAATATATAGATCGCCCTCGTTCGAAATGGACTCACATTAATCCGGATGATTTGGTAAAGAAAAAGGAACAGTAGAGTGGTGATTCGTGCTCTCTATACCTTACTTCTCTGTGTAGCGTCTCCTTTTTTAATGTGGGGCTTGTACAAAAAGCGGCCGGGCAAGCCGTGTGTTGGTGCTCGCTGGAAAGAGCATTTTGGCTTCACACCACCGCTTAAAACTAATCAATCCCCTATTTGGATCCACGCAGTATCGGTTGGAGAAACGCTTTCAGTTTCTCCACTGATAAAAGAACTCAAATCACAATATCCTGATCAGCCGATTGTTATTACCACCACAACCCCCACCGGTGCAGAGCAAGCGGCTAAATTAAAAGAGCTTGCCGAGCATAGATACATGCCCTTTGACTTTTCTTTTGCCGTTCGTGGTTTTATAAAACGGATAAAGCCAAGCCAAATGCTGATCATGGAAACAGAGTTATGGCCAAACACATTACATACGGTTTCAAAAGCAGTTATTCCTATTACTGTTATTAATGCTCGCTTATCTGAACGCTCATGTCGACGGTATGCTAAATTTCAGCCGATTTTTAATTTACTAGCATCTAACTTAACGCGTGTACTTTGCCAATATCCAGATGATGCACAGCGCTTCATTCGACTCGGATTACCTGCTGACAAAGTGACAGTCACCGGTTCGATGAAGTTTGATATCAATATCGATCAACAAACCATAGAAAAAGGCCAGCAGTTAAGGCATCAACTAGGTAAAGAACGACCAATTTGGATTGCCGCAAGCACTCACCAAGGTGAAGATGAACAAGTGTTAGCCGCTCATGCAAAAGTACTTAAAGCACACCCTAGCGCACTGCTTATGCTTGTTCCGCGCCACCCTGAGCGATTTAATGCTGTTTTTGAGTTATGTAAAACACAATTTATGAGTGTGCGGCGAACTCAAACAGAGAATAAACTCGATCCAGAAGTACAGGTCTATCTAGCTGATACTATGGGGGAGATGCTAGTACTCATGGGATCTGCTGACATTTGCTTTATGGGCGGAAGCTTAGCGGGTGACAAAGTCGGTGGGCATAATTTACTCGAGCCAGCTGCGCTTGGTTTACCCATGTTGACTGGCCCAAGTTATTACAACTTCAGTGAAATCACTCAAGCCCTCAATCAAGCCGATGCTTGTGTGATCACACAAGATGCAGAGCAAATTGCACAAATGCTTTGTGAATGGTTCACTGATAACAAACAGCGTATTCATCGCGGCAAGCAGGGTTATCAAATCGTAGAACAAAACCGTGGCGCTCTTGCCAAAACACTTGAATATTTAGATTTATAAAGAGAATACTCTTAATGAAACGACTAATTGTTGATCTTGATGGGACACTAACTCAAGCCAATACTTCCGATTATAAAAACGTCCTACCGAGAATGGATGTGATTGAACAACTGCGCAATTATAAGCAAAAGGGGTTTGAGATTGTGATTTCAACGGCGCGTAATATGCGCACTTATGAAGGTAACGTCGGTAAAATCAATATCCATACTCTTCCTATCATTACTGAGTGGCTGGATAAACACCAAGTTCCGTATGATGAAATTTTAGTGGGCAAACCTTGGTGTGGGCACGACGGCTTTTATATTGATGATCGCGCCGTGCGCCCTACCGAATTTTCCTCAATGAGTTTGGAAGAGATCCACCAACTCTTCGAGAAGGAAAAATCATGTTCCTGATAATGTCTGGTGCCTACGTCGGGCAAGAATTGGAATCTGAATTTGGGCGTATTCCACCTAGCTTTCTACCTTTAGGCAATCGTCGCCTGTTTCAGCATCAAGTCGCTTTGGCACCACAAGGCTTAAAAGTCTATCTCTCTTTGCCTGAATCTTATGCTATCTCAGAAATCGACAGTCAGTGGCTTGAACAGCATCAGGTGACGATTATCGCTACGCCTGATGGGCTGAGCCTTGGCGCTTCTTTGGTTGCTGCACTCAATATTAGTGGCCACTCACTTAATGCACCACTGCACATCCTCTACGGTGATACGCTTTTTAACCAACTTCCTGTTGGAGATGATATTGTCAGCGTTTCCACCGCGAAAGACAGTTATAACTGGGCCGTATTGACTAATGATGAAGTTGATTGGCTACAAGATGCCAACACTCCAATGAATAGCGAAAGTCAGCGGATTATCGATGGCTACTTTAAATTCAGCCGCCCACGTGAACTGGTTCGCAGTATTACACAGAGTGAGTGGCAATTTATTGCTGGTCTTAACCGCTATCATAAAAACGTAGGCTTAAGTGCCGTCAACTCGATTGGCTGGCTCGATTTTGGTCATGTGAATACTTACTATCATTCCAAAGCTGAATTCACAACTCAGCGCGCCTTTAATGAGCTCATTATAACCGCCAAATGGATTGAAAAATCGAGCATAAAGAACCAAAAAATAGCTGCTGAAGCTTACTGGTTTGACAATCTGCCGATGACAATGCGTGGTTTCATCCCACAATATTTAGGTAGTCAAAACAGCGAGGGGAAAATTTCCTATCGCTTAGAATATCTCTACCTCACTGCGCTGAATGAGTTATTCGTTTTTTCCAAGCTGCCGAGTCAAATCTGGCAAAAAATCTTAGCCAGCGCAGTGGAGTTTTTAAGCCTGTGCCTTGAGCAACCTACCGAGCCGAATGATCCCATCAATACTCTCGACATACTGTTTGCCGATAAAACCACTTTACGCCTTAACGAATTCTGTGCATCGCGGCACATCTCTTTAGAAAAAAAGTGGCAATTTGCAGGACAAGATGTCTCGCTCGCGCAAATTCTGTGTGATAGCCAAAAACATCTGCCTAATGGAGAACCCTTACTGGGCGTCTTGCACGGTGATTTTTGCTTTAGCAATATTTTGTATGACTTCAGAGCCAACAAAATTAAAACGATCGACCCTAGAGGGATGACACCTGACGGGCAGAAAACACTGTATGGTGATATCCGCTACGATTTAGCTAAGCTGAGCCATTCAATTCTTGGTTTGTATGATTGGATTATTGCCGGTTACTACCATGTTGAGATTGGCGACAAAGCGATCGAATTAAAGATTGCAGAGCAGAGCCAACATAAAGAGACGCAGCAAGGCTTTATCGAACTAATTGAACAGACTTTTGGCCTCACGGCGAAAAATCTCTACGCGATGCAAATTCAACTTTTCT
Organism: Vibrio sp. V08_P9A1T1; assembly: GCF_963874405.1. Classification (NCBI taxonomy): domain Bacteria; kingdom Pseudomonadati; phylum Pseudomonadota; class Gammaproteobacteria; order Vibrionales; family Vibrionaceae; genus Vibrio; species Vibrio sp. V08_P9A1T1. The sequence goes on along the minus strand of NZ_CAWNIB010000049.1, from coordinate 1,850 downwards.
TATCGATGTTGCCTTTGCATGCCGATGATCGCCGTCGTCAAGATGCCTTGTTTGCCAATGCGTTCCGTCTCCATCAAATTTTATTGAGGCTTGATCAATGATTGTGATCCCAATGGCGGGAATGAGTTCTCGCTTCTTTAAAGCCGGTTATACCCAGCCCAAATATATGCTTGAAGCCCACGGTCAAACCCTGTTTGAACACTCGGTCAGCAGCTTTGCTGCGTATTTTGCTAACACTCCGTTTCTGTTCATTGTGCGCAATGTTTACAACACTGCAGCGTTTGTGCGCGAAAAAGCCTCTCAGCTTGGCATTAAACAGTTTTACATTGCTGAATTGCATACAGAAACTCGCGGCCAAGCCGAAACGGTGACTTTAGGGTTAGAGGAATTAGCAAAGCAAGGCGTGGACTATCAAGGATCGATCACGGTGTTTAACATCGACACATTCCGCCCGAATTTTGTATTCCCTGACATTAGCCAACACAGTGATGGCTACCTAGAAGTGTTTCAGGGCAGCGGTAACAATTGGTCTTTCGCCAAACCAGAACATACCGGAAGCACCAAAGTGATCCAGACCGCGGAGAAAAACCCGATTTCCGATCTCTGTAGTACCGGGCTTTATCACTTCAATCGTAAAGAAGATTACTTGGAGGCGTATCGTGAATACGTTGCCAGACCTAGCCAAGAATGGGAGAGAGGCGAGCTATACATTGCGCCGCTCTACAATTTACTCATTCAAAAGGGGTTGAATATTCACTACCACTTGATCGCACGCCATGAGGTCATTTTTTGTGGCGTACCAGATGAATACACGGACTTTTTGAGGCAACCACAACCATGATCAAGATTGATGATGAAGCGATCACCTTTGTTGTGCAGGGGCCAGTGCAAGCCAGTGCCAGTCGCCAGCAAATCGCTGGCATCACAGAGCAATGTTTGAACTCCATACGTCGCTTTTTTCCTAAATCGACCATCATTCTGTCGACTTGGAAAGGGCAGCCGTTGGATGGCCTTGATTACGACCAAGTGTTGGAATTGGATGATCCCGGCTCAAATACCGTTTTTTATGACGGTCAGCCGCTCAAACTCAATAATAACCGTCAGATGTACAGTACCCACATGGGGCTGAAAGCGGTAAAAACGCCTTATGCGGTTAAGCTACGCACCGATAACCTGCTGACAGGTCGCCAATTTGTTGAGCTGTATGAACAATATGCCGATGTCCCCAGAGCACAGAATTATCAATTTTTGACTCAGCGGGTACTCACCAGCAGCACGTTTTTTATTTCGAGTCACTATGGGCATCCGGTTCATTTTCATAAAAGCGATCTGTTTGACTTTGGCCTGACCCGAGATCTCCTGACCATTTGGTCTGATCGCTGGATACCAGAATTACACTTTACGCTTAAGCCGGGCTACAAAGCACGCCACCCAGCAACAGAGCAAGTTTTATGTCTGAATTGGATCTCAGCGCTACTCGGTGAAGAGCACCATATCGAGAGTAAAACCTGCGATCATGCAGGGTTAGGTGAAGAGTTTTGGCCACAGTTTATAGCGAATAACTTACTGATTGATGGCCCAGAAAAACTGGGATTAGATGTGACTGAACGTTTCTATCAGCGAGGTAATCTAGCACTTGAGTATGATTTAAAAGATTGGCTGTATCTTAACCAAATAACATCAATCCCACGTGATAAGAAACGTCTGTACCGTTACTATAAAAATCAAGTTGGCCGTATACTTAAAAAGCTCCATTCTTTGATTTAAATATCACTCTCTGACTTTAATAACAATAGGGGTTAACATTTTCCTTAATTTGAGTCTAACTCCTTTTTTCAAAGTCTTAATCA
>NZ_CAWNIB010000048.1:0-8741 GCF_963874405.1 Vibrio sp. V08_P9A1T1 | reverse complement strand
ATCACGAGTATTCCACTCACGCTAGGGAAGAGCTAACAATAAAAATGAATTTTATGATTGATGCTGAGACGAACAACGTTCAGCATCAGCACCACTAAAAAGGAGCAAATGCTCCCTTATGTGGTTTTTTTGCTAATTTGTTAGTGACTCTTCTAACGCCCGCAAGCATAAGGCCACGTTTTCACTGCGCGCCCCATACCCCATTAGACCAATACGCCACGCTTTACCCGCTAAAGTGCCAAGGCCTGCGCCGATCTCCAAGTTGTATTGATTGAGTAAATGTGCTCGCACTTTAGCCTCATCAACCCCTTCTAGAATATAGATCGCATTCAATTGCGGTAAACGACAATCTTCAGCAACGACAAATTCAAATCCTAATTTTTCTAAGCCCTGCTTTAATTTGTTATGCATCACACGATGACGTGCCCAAGCCTGCTCTAGACCTTCGTTTCTCAACACCAGTAAGGCTTCATGCAATGCGTACAAACTGTTAACTGGCGCAGTGTGGTGATAACTGCGTTTGCCTGCACCGCTCCAATAACCAAGCACTAAGCTTTGATCTAAAAACCAGCTTTGAACGGGGGTTGTGCGAGATTGAATTTTTTCAATCGCTTGCGCTGAAAAAGTCAGTGGCGATAAACCCGGAGGGCACGATAAGCACTTTTGGCTCCCAGAATAGACGGCATCGAGCTGCCATTGATCCACATAAAGTGGCACGCCGCCTAAGGATGTCACCGCATCTACAATACTCAGCATGTTGTTTTGCTTAGCCAGCAAACCTAATGCTTGCGCATCACTCAATGCACCAGTTGACGTTTCTGCATGGACAAACGCGAGAATTTTAGCATCAGGGTTAGCCTGTATGGCTTGCTCGACTTTATCGAGCGAAACGGGGGCTCCCCACTCATCATCCACCAGCACCACTTCTCCGCCACAGCGCACTACATTCTCGCGCATACGCTCGCCAAAAACGCCATTGCGACACACGATGACCTTATCTCCTGGCTCAATCAGGTTGACAAAGCACGCCTCCATACCAGCGCTGCCCGGCGCGGAAACCGCGATGGTAAACTCATTTTCCGTTTGAAAAGCGTATTTAAGCAGCTGCTTTAGCTCATCCATCATCTGGATAAAAAGCGGATCTAAGTGGCCAACGGTCGGCCTGCTCAGCGCTTGTAATACTTGGGGGTAAATATCTGACGGGCCTGGCCCCATCAAAATTCGCTGGGGTGGGTTAAAACTGGTAATGGACATAGTTGCTCCTTGCTTGTGGCCAAATGCGAATAGAATACCCAGAGTAAAACAAATCCGCTGATGCAACAATTCGACCGAAGTCTAGAGGTCAAACCAGTGTCACACTCTGGTTAATTTTATTTTACATTTGGACTTAATTAGCGATTGACATTAACAGTTCAAAAACGTTCAATGAATGAGCTATCTAGCAGAAGAGGAGCACTGCCCAGGCAGATGTTTTGTGGAGCCTCAACTCCAATACAAAACATTAATGGGGAGCAGTGCCGAGATAAACCAAGGTTGTGGATTTGGTTTATCGGTTGAATGGGCTGAATCCCTTCAACTGTCATCAGCAACCCTGATGAAGAGCTTCTGAGGTAAACCAATCATAAAAACACCTCTTTATTTGCTCTAGAAAAACTCTCTTCAAACATTGGACGTTGGTACACCAACACTATTTTTATTTCAGGAAGTCGTGGGAGAAATGCCGTGAGCGCATTCAATGTCGCCAAATTTGGCGGAACAAGCGTTGCTAACTTTGAAGCAATGAGCCTTTGTGCCGCTGTGATCGAAAATAATCCAGAGACCAAATTAGTCGTGAGCAGTGCCTGCTCTGGCGTGACGAATTTATTGGTTGAATTAGCCAATGGCGTACAAGATGCCAATCAACGCTTAAGTATTATCAAAAAGTTAGCTGATATTCATCATGCGATTATTGATAAACTTGCCGACCCGCTACAAGTTGAAAAAGAGGTACACTCAATTTTAGATATGGTGGCCAGTGTCGCAGAAGCGGCCTCTTTTCAAGCGAGTAAAAAACTGACCGATCACTTAGTGGCTTGTGGCGAGTTAATGTCGACCTTCATTCTGACGCAATTACTGCGTGAACGTGGCATGGATGCGATCCGTTTTGATATTCGAGAAGTGCTGCGTACTGATGATCACTATGGTCGGGCAGAACCGCAATTAGAGCAGATCCAGCAATTAGCCCAAGAGAAGTTAACACCACTTTGCCTGCAACACGTAGTGGTAACTCAAGGTTTCATCGGCGCTGATGAACAAGGGAATACAACCACATTGGGCCGAGGCGGCAGTGATTATTCTGCGGCCTTGATCGCCGAAGCGGTACAAGCTTCTGGCTTAGAAATTTGGACTGATGTGCCGGGGATTTATACGACCGACCCTCGCATTGCGCCTAAAGCCGCTCCGATTGCGGAAATAAGCTTTAGCGAAGCATCGGAGATGGCAAACTTTGGCGCTAAGATTTTGCATCCATCGACGTTGCTGCCCGCGCTTCGCCACGATATCCCTGTGTTTGTCGGCTCCTCAAAAGAGCCTGAAAAAGGCGGCACTTGGATCCGTAAACGTGTGGAAAGCTCACCTCTATTTAGAGCCTTGACCCTACGCTGCAATCAAACCATGGTTACGCTACGCAGCGCTAGCATGTTTCACGCATACGGCTTTCTTTCGAAGGTGTTTGAAATTTTAGCCAAACACAAAATTTCGGTGGATCTGATCACCACCTCTGAAATCAGCGTCTCATTAACATTAGATAAAACCGATACCTCAGGTGGAGCGCCTGAACTGCCTCAAGCGGTGCGCTTAGAATTAGAAGAGCTGTGTAAAGTTGAAGTCGAACATAATCTGTGTTTAGTTGCGCTGATCGGCAATAACATGAGTGAAAGCAAAGGCTATGCAAAACAAGTTTTTAGCACCTTAGAAGATTTCAATTTGCGTATGATTTGCTATGGTGCCAGCCCGCACAACCTCTGCTTTTTATTACACGAGTCGGTTTCTAAAGCGGCAATTCAGAAACTTCATCAAGATTTGTTTGAACGATAAAACCACATTGAGTAGTAACACGCTGAATAAAAAACAGGTTGGCTTAGCCAACCTGTTTTTTATTACTTAATCTAAATTCGGCCCAAGCCATTTTTCCGCTTCTTGTGCATTCCAACCTTTACGTTGCGCGTAATCTTGCATCTGATCTTGCTGAATTTGTGCAATGGCAAAATAACGAGAGTCAGGATGCGAGAAGTACCAACCCGACACCGAAGCACCCGGCCACATAGCGTAACTGGTGGTTAAAGACATATCGATGGTTTGCTCAACTTGTAACATCTCCCACAAGGTGCCTTTTTCCGTATGCTCAGGACACGCTGGATAGCCCGGCGCTGGGCGTATACCTTGGTATTTCTCACGGATCAAATCATCGTTCGACAACTCTTCGTCAGCAGCATAGCCCCAAATTTCTTTACGAACTTGCTGATGCAAATATTCCGCAAAAGCCTCAGCAAGACGATCAGCTACCGCTTGGATCATGATGGCATTATAGTCATCGCCTTGCGCTTTATATTGGTCTGCTAATTCTCGCTCACCAATTCCGCCTGTTACGGCAAATGCTCCGATCCAATCTCGTTTACCACTCTCCTTTGGTGCAATGTAATCGGACAGGCAGTAGTTATAACCTTTGGGCTTTTCGGTTTGTTGGCGTAAGTGATGCAGAACATGAGCAACCTCGGTGCGCGATTCATCGCGATACACTTCGATATCATCCCCCACACTCGCGGCTGGGAATAAAGCGCAAATACCGCGAGCCTTGAGTAGCCCTTCTCGCTCCACTCTATCAAGCAATGCATTAGCATCATGGAATAAACTTTGTGCTTCCTCTCCCACCTCTTCGTGTTCAAAAATCGTCGGATATTTACCCATCAATGACCATGTCATGAAAAATGGTGTCCAGTCGATGTAACGACGAAGGGTAGCCACATCAAAATCATCAAACACATGTACGCCCAATTTAGCCGGAACTGGCGGCGTATAGTTATCCCAATCGATAACCGCTTTATTTGCCCTTGCCACTTCTAATGAGACGGGTTTAGTACGGGGGGTTTTACGGTGATGTTGATCACGCGTGCGTTCATAGTCGATGTTTAATTTTTCAACAAAAGCAGGACGTAACTCATCAGAAAGAAGCGAAGAACAAACGCCTACTGCGCGCGAAGCATTGTTCACATACACAACAGGCTGGTGATAATTTTGCTCAATTTTAACTGCGGTATGTGCTTTAGAGGTGGTTGCTCCGCCAATCAAAAGCGGTAATTTAAACCCTTGTCGCTCCATTTCTTTGGCGACGTGCACCATTTCATCTAAAGAGGGAGTGATGAGGCCGGATAACCCAATGATGTCGACATTCTGTTCTTTCGCGACTTTAAGGATCTGCTCGCATGGCACCATAACGCCGAGGTCAATGATTTCGTAGTTATTACACTGCAAAACGACGCCAACGATATTTTTGCCGATGTCGTGTACATCCCCTTTAACTGTGGCAAGAAGGATTTTGCCATTATTGGAACCCGCTTGCTTAAGCGCGTTGATGTAGGGCTCTAAATGCGCAACGGCTTGCTTCATAACGCGCGCCGATTTCACCACTTGCGGCAGGAACATTTTCCCTTCGCCAAAGAGGTCACCGACCACGTTCATTCCATCCATTAGAGGCCCTTCGATCACATCCAGTGGGCGAGTGGCATTTTGACGAGCTTCTTCTGTATCTTCAACAATATACTCGGTGATACCTTTGACCAACGCATGCTCTAAACGTTTTGCGACTGGCCATGAACGCCATTCAAGCGCACTGGCATCCTCTTCCTTACCGACACCTTTGTTCGCGTATTCAGCCGCAATATCCAGTAAGCGTTCAGTGCCATCGCTGCGGCGATTGAGAATGATATCTTCGACTGCTTCACGCAGTTTCTCAGGCACGTTATCGTAAATCTCAAGCTGACCGGCATTGACGATACCCATGTCCATGCCGTTTTTAAAACAGTGATAAAGGAATACAGCATGGATCGCTTCACGCACATAGTTGTTACCGCGAAAAGAGAAAGAGACGTTGGAAACCCCGCCGGAAATCATCGCATGGGGTAAATTACGTTTGATATCAGCCACGGCTTCGATAAAGTCCACAGCATAATTATTATGCTCATCAATACCGGTCGCAACCGCGAAAATATTCGGGTCAAAAATGATATCTTCAGCAGGGAAACCAACCTCATCAACCAAAATTCGATAAGCTTTGGTACAAATTTCAAGTTTTCGCTCACGGGTATCCGCTTGGCCTACTTCATCAAACGCCATCACGATCACAGCAGCACCATAGCGGCGAATGAGTTTAGCTTGTTCAACAAACTTCTCTTTCCCCTCCTTGAGGGAAATCGAGTTCACAATCCCTTTGCCTTGAATGCATTTGAGACCTGCTTCAATTACCTCCCACTTAGAAGAATCAACCATGATTGGTACTTTGGAAATATCCGGCTCAGAAGCGCATAAATTGAGAAAGCGGACCATGCAAGCTTGCGCATCCAACATCCCTTCATCCATATTGATATCGATGATTTGTGCACCGTTTTCGACCTGCTCTCGAGCAACATGCAGCGCCTCGTCATACTGTTCATCTTTGATTAAACGCTTAAAACGCGCAGAACCAGTGACGTTAGTTCGCTCACCTACGTTGATGAATAAGCTCTCTTTGGTAATCGTCAGCGGCTCTAGACCGGATAGACGACAAGCCACTGGAATATCGGGTAACGCTCTTGGTTTCACACCTTCGACCACTTTTGCCATTTGTCTAATGTGCTCAGGAGTGGTTCCACAACAGCCACCAACAAAGTTCAAGAATCCTGCTCGCGCCCATTCCCCGATGTGCTGCGCCATCTCATCGGCTTCAAGATCATATTCACCGAATGCGTTAGGCAACCCCGCATTGGGGTGAGCCGAGACATAACATTCGGAAATACGTGATAGCTCTTCAACGTATTGGCGCAATTCATCCGGACCGAGTGCACAGTTCAAACCAAATGAGATAGGCTCAACGTGTCGCAGTGCATTATAAAAGGCTTCGGTTGTTTGCCCAGAAAGCGTTCGACCAGAGGCATCGGTGATTGTCCCTGAGATCATCACGGGCAGTTTGTAACCCAACTCTTCAAACACACAATCCACCGCAAAGGCACAGGCTTTAGCATTTAAAGTATCGAAAATGGTTTCAATCAAAATTAAGTCGCTGCCGCCACGAATTAAAGCACGTGTTGATTCTGAGTAAGCTTCAACTAATTGCTCAAAGCTGATATTTCGAAACCCAGGGTCATTCACGTCAGGGGAGAGCGAGCAAGTGCGGTTTGTTGGCCCTAGCACTCCCGCCACGTAACGAGGTTTATCAGGCGTTTTCGCCGTCCATTCGTCAGCAGCTTGGCGTGCAAGTTTTGCAGCAGCGAAATTGATCTCATCGCTAATGGCTTGCATATCGTAGTCGGCCATTGCGATGCTCGTCGCGTTGAAGGTATTCGTCTCTAGGATATCAGCACCTGCTTCCAAGTAAGCACTATGAATTTCTTTGATTAACTGAGGCTGCGTCAAGACGAGAAGGTCATTATTTCCTTTCAGATCGCTTGGCCAATGGGCAAAACGATCTCCGCGGTAATCTTGCTCTTCCAATTTATAGCTCTGAATCATGGTGCCCATGCCACCATCAATCAATAATATTCTCTGTTGCAATTGAGCTTCAATTTGACTTCTAACTTCTCTTCCCACAGTACAGCCTCATTCCTTTTGGTTATTCGCTCATCCTATCATATAACCATTAGAAATCTAGACGTCTAAACTTCACTTTAATTATCGTTTGATACATCTGCAATCATGGCTAAAAAGTGTTTGCTATTTGTACATCATCCAAGGAGAATTTCATTCATATTTTGTTACACGACGAGAAAACAATGTCTGTCTATTACACTTTATGCTTCCTATCAGGAGCAGCAATGTTGATTGCCTTTCTAAACAGTAAGATAGGCAATATGCAAACCACTATCGCCATTACAGCAGGATCGATGATGTTGTCATTATTGATCTTAGTTGCAGGTCAAAATGATTGGTTTCATCTAACTCAAATAGCGACAGAAACCGTCAACAGTATTAACTTTGAAAATTTTCTGCTCAAAGGAATACTCGGTTTTCTACTTTTCGCTGGCGGCCTAGGCATCAAATTACCCAACCTAAAAGATCAGAAATGGGAAATCGCGGTTCTTGCACTAGGCGCAACGCTATTTTCAACCTTCTTCATCGGTTTTGGGCTATACGCCTTCTGTCAATTTATCGGTATTCACTTCGATCTCGTTTACTGTTTGCTCTTTGGTGCACTCATATCACCAACAGACCCAATAGCCGTATTAGCTATTGTTAAAAAGTTAGATGCACCAAAACGTATTTCAACCCAAATCGAGGGAGAATCGCTCTTTAATGATGGTTTTGGTTTGGTTATCTTTGTCACTATTTTCACTATTGCATTTGGTACAGAAGCACCAACCATAGGTAGTGTAACTATGTTGTTTATTCAAGAGGCAATGGGGGGCATCCTGTATGGTCTAGCTCTTGGGCTATTATTCCACTACCTCATCAGCGCCACCGATGATCACTCAATGGAACTGCTTTTAACCATTGGTATACCGACTGCTGGCTATGTTTTTGCAGATGTTATTCATGTTTCCGGGCCTTTAGCTATGGTTGTATCAGGGATAATGATCGGCAACTGGACACGCTTCATTGGCTTTTCAAAAGAAAGTGAAGAACACCTTGACCACTTTTGGGAATTGGTTGACGAATTTTTGAATGGTGTGCTCTTTCTACTTATCGGTATGTCGATGCTACTCTTCAAATTCCATGAAGAGGACTGGATATTGATGGCTTTCGCCATTCCTCTTGTCTTATCTGCTCGCTATCTAAGCGTTTTTTTCTCTTACATCGGCTTCAAGCGTTACCGCTCCTACAACCCATGGTCAATAAAGATACTAACTTGGGGAGGGCTACGAGGTGGGCTAGCACTAGCAATGGCACTTTCTATCCCATCTGGCATATTAGTTATCCCAGACAAGCTTATTGATGTAAAAGAGATAATCCTTGTTATGACATACGCTGTCGTGGTGTTCTCAATACTTATTCAAGGTTCAACAATTACCCCATTGATAGATAAAGCAAAACAAGCTGAAAAGTCGTCAATGTAGAAAGAAAACTGTCAGTAATGACTGATCAAATCAATTTTATCCCTAGCCGATGTTCTAGAACATCGGCTTTTGCTATCTTTACTTTGCTCCTCCTCTCTATATCTACTGTAATACCAATTTAAAAAATATGGTCTAATTAAGGCTGTTGAACTATGGTGAAATATCACTATGGATAGCTTTAGTAATATCTATTTAAAAAGCTGGCGAACCCTATTCAAATGAAAGTGTGATGGTGGCTCTTGCAGACTCCAAAGAAAGTCATTCACGTACACAAATAATCACACAATAGCTTAAAGTCAGCCGAACAAGTTTGAACAAACAGGTTCAATGATTATTGAAGAAGGACGCCAAGTAAAACTACGGACCGGTAAGCGAGCCCTAGCTAATCAGAGTGTTACGAATTACAAGGAGTGAGTATGTAAGTATGCGTGGAATTGATTTTTAGAAGACGGCACTGAG
>NZ_CAWNIB010000047.1:0-8958 GCF_963874405.1 Vibrio sp. V08_P9A1T1 | reverse complement strand
GTATAAACACCCTATAAGTTAGGGAGTAAAGGGGGAATGACTTCCCCCTTGAACTTTAGGTTACTCGAGTGTCGATTTATCCACACCAACATAAGGAACACGAACAATCTTATTGGCCATTTCCCATTGAGTGCCTTCGGTTGCAGCTTTGCCGTTGGCTAAATTACGTGCAAGTTCAAATGTCGCTTTCGCTTGTGAATCTGCATCATTAAGCACAGTGCCTGCCATGTCGCCAGATTTAACTAATGCTAATGCTTCTGCTAACGCATCAACACCGAATACTGGTACTTTCGCACCCGCACCACGTAACGCTTCAATCGCACCCATCGCCATACCATCATTATTGGCAATTACGACTTCGATTTTGCTGCCGTTGGGGCCAGATAACCAAGCGTCCATTTTATCTTTTGCCATGGCGGTATCCCACATACCAGTATCCATGTGTAGCTCTTCTGTTTTGATGCCATTTTCGTTAATGGTTTTCACAGAATAAGAAGTACGAGCTTCCGCATCTGGGTGACCTGGTTCGCCTTTCAGCATTACATACTGCAGTACACCGTCACCGTTTTTATCCCAAGCAGGATTGGCTTTCCAGTGTTGCGCAATGAGATCGCCTTGGATGATGCCCGACTCTTTTGAATCTGTACCCACATAATAGGCTTTGTCATATGAAGCGAGCGCTTTAGCACTCGGTTCTTTGTTGTAAAAAACGATAGGAACATCATCCATTTTCGCTTTTTGAATAATACTTGGTGCAGCTGCAGGGTCGACAAGGTTGATCGCCAGTGCTTTCACGCCACGAGCCAACATGACATCCACTTGGTCATTTTGCATTGATTGGCTGTTTTGTGAGTCATTCATCAAAACCTTGGTGTTGCCGTCATTATTTGCCTGTTTTTCAATCGCTTGGCGAACAACTGACATAAAGTTATCATCGTACTTATAAACGGTCACACCGATCGTTGTGTCAGCCATGACTTGAGTGCCGAAACTCATACCAGCCGCAAGCATGGCTAAAGTAGTTAACTTTCTCATTGAACAAGTCCTATTTGTTAGTGTTGTTATTACGTTGTGTAGGGGGAGAAACGTTAACTCTGAGAAACAGCAGTGAAAACGTTTACCTTTCAAAGTATAGTAGTAAAACAAACAATTAATGTGAACCAGTTAAAATTTCAGTTTTGAAATCGCATTTTCATGCGGTTTCTTGTGAATAGTTTGATAACTATTGCAAAACTAAGTAATCATACGTAACACAATGTAACATCGAGACCTATTTCTCTTTTTAAAAGTGCGATCCACCACGAAAGAGATCATACCTCTCAAAACACCAGATGTTAACGTTTACACTTGCGAGTTTCCAATATGCAATAGATTTAACTTTCATTTGACTGCTCACAAAGTGTAGATGAGGCTTGTTACATACGCCTGCAATTTATTCGCGTATTTTTACGCCATATCGGGTCTCGATTTACCAAACAGCACCACGACTTTTAATTAATGAACTCTTAAATTGTCATTTTTATTATTGGCATATGCCAACAATAAGGTGTATTTTAAATACAAGAACCCGATAAACTTTAGGAGCCATGATGATTTATGCCATCCCTTGTGATCAAAACTCGCCTTTTAATCACTTTGCCAAAGCGCCTCAATTGATGATTGTGGACGATACCACCGCCACTAGCCAACGTATTGACGTTACGAAAACCGAGGGCAGTTGTGGCCACAAAAAACAGCTACTTGCACTGCTAAGAGAGAATAGAGTGGACGCTGTTATCGTCCGCAATATCGGACAAAATATGTTAGCAGCAATTTTAGAAAAGAAGATTGAGGTATATTACGCACCAAGAGGCAGCCAATTAACATCACTTCATCCAAACCATCTTCTGCCCGTCACCGACGTCTCTTTTGGCAAGCCTTCAGCCAATAAATCGAAGAAACGTTGTGCTAGTCAATGTGGATCGAAGAAAGTGGGTAAACATAACAAACTGGCACCCAGAATGCTGTCACCAACTACCATAGAAGCGTTGAAGAAAGTGCTGAAAGTAAAAGCGATTGTCGAGGGAAAATAATGACTTATGTTATAACCTTTGCGTTTTTTATTGGCATTATTGTCTTGATGGCGATCGGTGTTTTGTTTCGCCGCCGCTCGCTGCAAGGCAGTTGTGGTGGATTAGCAAATATCGATATTGAAAGAGAATGTAACTGCGTAGACGTTTGTGATGAGCATCAGAAGGTGTTGTATCAAATTCAAGAACCTGATCACGAGCGTTAGCGCTCAACCAACATCAACGCATGACCTTCCACCAAGCAAGTCGCGACTTTCGCTCTTGCTTGGTTAACGATATTACCAAAGGTTTGTCGCGATATGCCCATCTGCGTGGCCGCTTGCAATTGGCTAAGCCCCTCTTTATCAGCCAAACGCAACGCTTCAAGTTCTTCTGGCAGTAAATCTACTGTGTTCAATTCAGATAATTTGACACCGTTGGGTTTGAAGCACGCATACGCCGCTTGACCACAAACACGACGAATTTTTTTGGGTCTTGCCATTTTCTTCTCCTAATCATTTAAACCAGTTTGGTGAACTTATGAACATTCAGCCTCCCCTACAACATTGCCACTGCGCGGTGTGTTGTGCCCCGTTCTTTTCTGAAACGCACACACTGCAATTTAACCAAACAGAAACAGGGAGCGTATGCGCACAGATTGTAGCAACAGAAAAGATGCAAGGCTATCAAGGGGTCATGCAGGGTGGACTGATCAGCACCTTACATGATGCGGCCATGACACATTGTCTGTTTGCACAGTGCATTTATGCGATGACAGCAGAGCTAAACGTACGTTATCTGCACCCTATTCCACTGAATGTACCGTTGCAAGTCGAAGCACATCTTATCAAACAAAAACGTCACATTTACTATCTGTGCAGCACCATTTTTTATGATGGGCTTCCCTATTCTACGGCCAGTGCAAAGTTTATGTGCAAAGCCGAGTAGCCTGAGTGCTACAGTCATTTCATTAGGGTGCTGGCTTAGCGTAAACTTCGGTTGAGTCACGCTTTCATCCTCCTTATACTCACTCATCATTTCTTTATTATCTTTCGTTATGAAAATTATCGCAGTAACTGCTTGTCCAACAGGCATTGCGCACACCTATATGGCCGCAGACGCACTCAAAAAAGAAGCGAATAAGCGTAATATCTCAATCAAAGTCGAAACCCAAGGCGCAATGGGTGTCGAGAACCCACTGACAGTGGCAGATATTGTCAACGCGGATCTGATCCTCATCGCTTCAGATATTGACATTGAACAGCGTGAACGTTTTGTTGGTTGCAAAACAGTTCAGGTGTCCATTGAAGAAGTGTTGACGAACGTTCAATCTGTTTTAGATCGTCATTTGTAACCGCCGATGATCACAACGCGCATCACTTTTGTTTTAAAAGCAGGCGGTCTAGTCAGCTGGCAATTAAATGAATTGAAAGATCTCAACCGCCATTTTCGCTCGGTGGTGGTGCTGTTTAACATCACGCGTGACAACAAGGCAATGCTTAACCATACACTGCAAGTGTTAAGCCTTGGTTCAAACCCCGGAGATGTATGCCAAATTGCCATTGAAGGGCTCGACGCCGAGTTGGCCTGCATGGTGATGACAGAGTATTTACGCGAGCACACACTGCTTATTTCAACATCGCACAAACAAAATGCTAAAGCGGAATTGGCGTTTGCCACCCACCTAGCTTTTCAACTGCCTTTTTCGCTACAGTGGCATTACGCCACATTAGGCTCAGTGGTTAGCAAATCAGAGGCACTCGACACGATTGCTAAGCAGATCATGCCCGCACATTGTCATGATATTTTGTATGCGCTGGAAAAAAGAGAAGCAATCTCCCCGACCATTATTGGCCGTGGAATAGCGCTACCCCATATCATTCACGCACGAGTTGCCCAGCCAACACTGGCGGTTCACTGGTTAGCAAACCCGCTATCATGGTCAGAAAAATCCGGCGATGTGTCGCTGATCATCACCTTATTACTGCCGACATCAGCGCCGCGAACCGTAATTAAACCGGTCACGCAGTTAACTCGTTGGTTACTGGAAGAGGAACATCGTCAATGGCTACTTACGGCAAAAAGAGAAGAAACCCTTAAAGCCATTTTGCTGCACGTGATGGCTAAGCCGTGCGACCCAATACAAAATGAATAGCTTTATTGCGACAGAGTTCGATATTCAGATGGAGTCATACCCGCTTTGCTTTTAAATACGCGGAAAAAATAATTCACATCTTGAAATCCACAGCGCGTGGCCACTTCGGCTAAACGAAAGGTGTATTTCTTCAACATAAATTTTGCCCGCTCAATTCTTACCCAAGTGATGTAATCAGCAAGAGTCATGTGTCCTTGTTGGCGAAACATGCGCGATAAATGGTTGGCAGAGATATTAAACCGCTGTGCGATGCTGTCACGGCAAATATTGCGATGAAAATTTTCTTGGATATAGATGCAGATGCCTTGATATAAATCTTCACTGCGCTTTTTAGGAGAAGCGGTCGGTTGATCAAGCATTGCGGCGCTGTAACTCAACAGAGCCAACAACAAATGTTCGTCCATTGGGCTTTTCTGAGGCTCACGTGCTAATGCATTTAGCCCTTCGAGCATGTGATCAATCGCGTGCCCAGTACGCGTTGGGATACTGTGTTTCTGAACATCATAAAAACCACTCTCGCCTTTGTGTTTACTGACCAAACTAAACCCCATTTGACGACGGCCAAATAGCAAACTCAAAACCGAACAGCTCTCTTGCCAATCAGGTTTATTCCAGCAGTTCGGAGGTATATAAAGCGCATCACCAGATAAGATGTTGACCTTACTGATACCGTGTTCAATCTCTTCGGTTTCGTTGCTATACACGCCGCTTAAGACCAATTCTAGACGAGGGAAATTGACTTGGTAACTGAACGCTGGCGGCGTTATTTTGTCCCCAGCAAACCATATTCGATTAAAACTTTCTCGCTCCGAGAGCAGCACTTCAATCACATTTTTAAATACTGGGATCACAAAATTCACCCTATACCCATCAATAAACGAGGCAACTATAATCCAATACCTAATGAATCACCAATCATTACGCATTCGATAACTCCGATCGAAAAAGTAAAATAATCAATTTATCCAATTGAATTAAAATAAAAAATTAATCATAAATTCAAATTATCACCCTAAAACCAAAATAAGAGCCTGATCACGTTTGCAGCCACAGGTTACAATAATCCAGTAAATGCCAGTTTCGTACACTACCACTGTTCACCCGAGGCGCTCACAATATCTCCAACAAAAAGCGCGGTGCGCAATAACAATATCCCCAAACAGTTTGAAGTTGCAGCCAACATGGCTCAGTTCTAAGTGCGAAGGGGATAAAAACCATATAGGGGACGAAACATGATCACTCAACTCATTAATGAGAACTTGATCCGGCTTGATTTGAAAGCAACATCAAAAGATGGCGTTTTCTCAGAGCTGGTCGATGTACTGTTAGAACAAGGACGCATCAGCGATAAATCGCAGTTTTTAGCCGATATCTATGCTCGTGAAGAGCTTGGTAACACTGGATTTGAAGATGGTGTCGCGCTGCCTCATGCCAAAAGTTCCGCCGTTATCTCGCCTGCAGTTGTGATAGGCATCAGCAAAAGCGGTATCGAATATGGCGCGGAAGATGGCTTGCCTTCTAAATTATTTTTCATGATAGCCTCTCCTGATGGTGGTTCAAATCATCATATTGAAGTGCTGGCAGAGCTCTCTTCTAAGCTGATTGAAGAAGGGTTCATCCAACGTTTCTTAGACGCCAAAACAGAGCAAGCTGCGCTAGATTTGTTGCTACAAAAAACCGAAAAAACAACCGATGTTGAAGCTAATAAAGGCTTTTTGATTGGCGTAACGGGCTGCCCAGCGGGTGTTGCACACACTTATCTTGCCGCTGAAGCGCTGGAAAAAGGGGCCGCCGCGATGGGTTATCAAATTAAAGTCGAAACCAACGGTTCGATTGGGGTGAAAAATAGCCCAACGGATGAAGAGATAGCCAAAGCTGATGCGATCATCGTGGCTTGCGACAAGCAAGTTGACATGGTGCGCTTTGCGGGTAAAAAACTGATTGAAACTGGCGTTAAAGCGCCGATTCGTGATGCAAAAGGGTTGATTGAAAAAGCCCTCAGCGCACCAAAATATCAAGCCGATGCCAGTACCAAGACTTTAGATGGAAAAGGCAAAGCGGCGCAAGCTCGCTCCGATTTATACCGCTATTTGATGAATGGTGTATCGCATATGATCCCATTCGTTGTTACTGGCGGTTTGTTGATTGCTTTAGCACTCGCTATTGGCGGCGAGCCAACCGAAGCTGGTATGGCCATTCCTGACGGCAGTATGTGGAACCAAGTGCTGAACGTCGGTGTGGTTGCTTTTACGTTGATGATCCCCATTCTTGCAGGTTACATCGCGTATGCGATCGCCGATCGCCCCGCTCTGACTCCTGGCTTAATTGGTGGTTGGATCGCTAACAACGGGTCATTCTACGGCGCAGATGCCGGTACAGGTTTTATCGGTGCCATTATTGCAGGCCTTTTAGTCGGTTATTTCATCAAATGGTTAACAAGCATCCATTTTCACAAGTTTATTCAACCACTTGTGCCAATCATGATTGCACCCATCGCAGGCTCACTCTTTATCTCTGGGCTCTTTATTTTTGTTATCGGCGCGCCGATTGCAAGCTTGATGGATGGCTTAACCGCACTACTTACGAGCATGAGCTCAGGTAACGTGATACTGCTCGGTATTGTGCTCGGCGGCATGGCTGGCTTTGATATGGGTGGCCCATTTAACAAAGTGGCATTCCTCTTCTCTGTTGGTATGATTGCCAGCGGTCAAACTCAATTTATGGGTGCAATGGCGTGTGCCATTCCAGTCGCGCCACTCGGTATGGCTTTAGCAACCGTACTGGGCCGTAAACTGAACTTGTTTGAAGCCTCTGAAATTGAAGCAGGTAAAGCTTCCGGTGCAATGGGCTTGGTTGGTATCTCTGAAGGGGCGATTCCATTTGCCGCGCAAGATCCGATGTCAGTCATTCCAGCAAACATCTTGGGGTCGATGGTTGCAGCGGTTATGGCGTTCACTTTTGGCATTACAAACAGTGTTGCCCACGGCGGTCCTGTAGTAGCATTGCTCGGTGCCATGAATAAGCCTTTGCTAGCTTTGCTTTGCATGGCAACCGGTGCTGTAGTGACAGGTGTTGTTTGTATCACTCTGAAAAAAATGCGCCAAGCGAAATTACAACAAGCAACGGCTTAATGATCAAGCACTCTCCCCCGAGAGTGCTTGATGCTCATCAACGCTGAGCTTCTGATTTTATGTTGTACTCCCGCTTTAACTCGGGAGTTTTTTATTTCGCTTACTCTATGTACTGCTGCTTTGTTTTTATTTTGATTTTTTGTGAGATGTACTATGACCAATAACAAACAACCTTTCTTTTTGATGGACAATGTCATCCAAAACTATGCGTGGGGAAGCACGACTTCGATTCAGCACTTGTTTGATATTGCTAACCCAAACAACGCTCCACAAGCAGAAATTTGGATGGGAGCACACCCAAATGGATGCTCACAAATTCATGTGAATGGAGAACCTGTTTCGTTGCTTGAGATGATCAACCAAGATAAAACAGCGTTTCTTTCTGCTGCTACTGCAACAACCTTTGGTGAGCTACCTTATCTTTTCAAAGTACTTGCCGCAGCGAACGCCCTTTCGATTCAAGTTCACCCAAGTAAGCAAGAAGCGGAAATTGGCTTTGAGAAAGAAAACCAAGCGGGGATCCCACTCAATGCCGGACATCGCAACTATAAAGATCCTAACCACAAGCCGGAATTGGTTTACGCCCTTACCCCTTATCAAGCGATGAATGGGTTTCGCCCAATCACAGAGATTGTTGAACAATTTCAAACGCTGAATATCAATGCGATTTCAACCCTAGTCGATGCTTTTGCACACAACCCAACATCACAAGGTTTAAAAACCTTTTTTAGTGCATTGCTATCATTAACTGGCGAGCAAAAAGAACATGCGGTGAATGCATTATTAGCGTATGCCCATCATCATTCAGGTGATGATCTTTTTGGGCTCATTTTAGAGCTGGCACAACAGTACCCCGGTGATATCGGTCTATTTTCTCCATTAATGCTCAATGTACTCACTTTAGCTCCGGGTGAGGCCATGTTTTTAGACGCCAGAACGCCACACGCCTACTTGAAAGGTACCGGGCTTGAAATCATGGCCAATTCAGACAACGTATTGCGCGCTGGCCTAACACCCAAACACATGGATATTGAAGAGCTCGCATCATGCACGCTATTTGAAGAAAAACCCGCTTCAAGCCTGTTATTGAAACCAATCGAAGAAAATGGAGCATTACTGTTCCCTGTCCCAGTCCGCGATTTTAAGTTTGCGATTTACCTCAATGCCGCGCAAGTTAACGTGAAAATCAACAGTGCCGAAATTATCTTTGCCATTGATGCTGATGCGACCTTAACCCATGACAATGGTGAGTCTCTAACCGTGAAAAAAGGTCACTCAATCTTCATCCCCGCATACGCTGAACATTATCAACTGTCATCACTTGGACGTGTCGCACGCGCGTATAATTAACAGCCGACGTGATAAACAAAAAAGCCAGCATCTGTTCTGCTGGCTTTTTATTTGGGATTATTACGAAAATTTGCGCTAATCAATTTGTGGGCAGTTAGATATTCTGCGACTGCTTCCAAACCGCCAGTTCAACCCACATTTGTTCGAGTTGTTGCAACTCTTCTTCTGTGAGCAGTGCTAAGGTCGTTTGAGATTCAGATGTCGGACCGTCTTTGAGAGAGCGAATCTGCGCATAAAAATCCTTCTTTAATTGCGATATCACAGGGTCCACAAC